>CAZVOQ010000015.1:0-12496 GCA_964628475.1 uncultured Oscillospiraceae bacterium
CGAAAATTTAATTGTTGTAATGGTTGATTAATTTATATCATTGATAATATAAATCGAAGTTTTCCTTGCGTGCATAATGGATTGTACTCTGTTTACTTAATTTAGTAAACACAGAAAACTACAATAATGTAAAGATTATTTATATAATAAACATAAAACTCGAGTAAATAATCGTAGCGAAGTAAAGATTATTTATATTATGATATAGATTTATAACAAAAAATGATATAAATAATTGAATTTAATAAACACGATGGTATTTTATTAAAATATCATCGTGTTTTTATATAAATATAATGGGAAACAGAGTTATAAACAGCCGATTTTTATAATGAAATAATTTATGAATTAGTTTTTTGACATATATACTGATTTTATATATAATAATATTAATAAAAAATATATGGGGGAGAAAAAATGAAAATATTAGCCATTTCTGCAAGCCCTAGAAAAGACAGGATGATACATAGCGTTATAAAAGAGTTGTTAAAAGATATTGATAGTGAGTGCGAGATAATATCTTTAGCAGGTAAAAAAATTAATGGATGTATAGGTTGCGCTGCTTGTGCAAAAGATAATAGGTGCAAAGTTAAAGACGATTGGAATGAAATAGGCGAAAAAATGATTAATGCTGATATCATTGTATTTGGAGCACCGAATTACTATGGAACACTAAACGCATTAGCACATGCTTGTTTAGAAAGATGTTTTTGCTTTAGACATAGAGATAAATTTCTATTAGAAGGGAAAAAAGGCGTTATGATTGCGTCTAGTTCAAGGCGTGAAAATGAAAATCCAGTTTTTGGGTATATCCAAAAAATATTTACATCAAATAAAATTAAAACAATAGCCACAATACAAGCAAATCCATATAATCAGTGCTACACATGCGGATATGGGGAAAGCTGTATATCAGGTGCTGTTGTTGGAAGACATGGAGTTTTAGATGAAATACTGCCTTGCCATCTACCAAAAGAAGTAAGCGAGCAAGAAGAAACTTTAAAAGAAATTAAAATAGCAAGAGAAATTCTAAAAGAAAATAATGTTATATTTAAATAAAAAACAAAGACGATTACTTTTTAAAGTAGTCGTCTTTGTTTTTATAATACGGAGGAAATAATTAATCGTCTATATCATGTTCAAATGTTATAATTGCGCCAGATGCAGCATCTATATCATATTCATACTCAGTGTTGCTAGATTTAAATTCAACTTCATATAATGAAATGCCATCATCATTATCAAATTCAGCTTTTAATTCGTAAACATCTGTTACACCTGCGTGATTTTTAGCTATTTCAATTGCATTAGCTTCAGATATAAATCCAGTGCCAACAAATGGGGCGTCATCTTTATCATCATCATGTAAATCATCAAAGTCGTCATATAAATCATTATTATCTTCTAAATCTTTTTCAAAAGATATAATGCTTCCATTAGTAGCGTTTATATCATACTCATATTCGGTAGTACCTGATTTAAATTCAATTTCATAATGGATAATATCATCATCACTATCAAGTTTGTTTTTTTCTAATGTATATTGTGAAACACCAGCGTGAATAGTAGCTATTTCAAGAGCTTTTTCAGCAGTTATTAAACTTGATGCTGCATTATTTTCTTGAGTATTATTTGAGTTATCATCATTTTCTTTTTTAGAAAGTAAAACTTCGCCAGTTACAGCATCTATATCATATTCATATTCAATAAAATCTGCTTTAAATTCAATTTCATAAATAAATTTTCCGTTTTCAAAATCAAAATCATATTCGTTTTCTGTTGTTGTAGTTACTTTTGCGTGAGCTTTAGCTATTTCAAAAGCTTTTTCAGCTGAAATATAAGCCGAACTACTAACAACACCCTCAACATTAATATCATCAGATTCATCCAAAAGTAAGGTTAATTGAGTGATATTAAGTGCTGATAATTCTTCTTGTGTGTAGTTTGAGTTTAGGTTTAATAAAGTGTTTATTAAAGCAGCTTTACCAGTTGAAATATCATTGTTTTGAGCAATTTCCTCGGCTTTAGCTTTATTAGAGTCATCTAAATCGCTGTTTATTACTGCAGCTTGGATTCCTTGTGCAGATATTGCATTTTGAATATTTGTAGAAACAGTTTTGTTTAATAAATCTTCTTTTTCATCACTTTCGCTTTCAACGTTAATTAAAACGGAGTTTGTTTCATTTGTCAGATAGCCATTTTGCATTAAAGAGCCAACTAAAGCGTTAATTGCAACATCTAAATTTGTTCCAGATAAATCCATTTCACCTAAAACTTTTTCACCGTCTGCATTTAAAGTATTAACACTGATAACTTTATCGTTTTTATCAAGGTTGATTTCTATGCTAGGGTTTACATCGATTCCAATAACAGATGCAATGTTTGTAGTTTTTGAAAATGTTATAAATAAGATTATTCCAGCAGCTAGGATTAAAAGCATAAGCGCTATTGAAAGTTTTTTTGATTTTGTCATAATAAGTGTCCTCTCTATTTTTAGATTTTTCAATCTAATATTTTGTCTTTCACTATATTAATGCACGAAATAGATATTTTATTGCAAAAAAAAATCTAATTTTTTTAAAATTAGATTTTTAATGTTTATTTTATTCTTTTTCACTAACTACTTGAGCTAGTTTATTTGGTATATCAATTCTTTGTGGGCAATGCTCCATACAAACTTTACAATCGATACAACTAGCTGCTGAATCAAAATCAATAACCCCACCAGAAACCCAGCCATCGCTAAATTCTTGCATAGCTTTTGTGTTCCAAGCTTTAAATATATTAGGGATTTGAACTCCAACAGGACAAGGAACGCAATATCTACATCCAGTGCAAGGAACTTTTTGGAATTTTAAAATATTATCTTTAACTTTTATTATAGCGTTATGTTCTTCTTCGCTTAATGGCTTTAAATCAGAGAAAATTTCAATATTTTCTTTTAATTGCTCTAAACTACCCATACCAGAAAGAATAACCTCTACATTACTTTGCTCTGCAAGCCATCTAAATGCATAGCTAACATTAGAGCCACCAAGCTCTTTATAAGGCATGGCTAATTTTTCAGGTAAATCAGAAAGAATACCACCTTTTAAAGGCTCCATTATAATTATTGGAATATTTCTTTTAACAAGTTCATCATAACCTTTTTGTCCAGGGGCATCTGTTAAATCTAAGTAGTTATATTGGATTTGAACAAAATCCCAATCAGCTAAATCAAGGATTTCTAAAAGTGTTTCATAATCATCATGAATTGAAAAGCCTAGATACTTGATTTTTCCTTGTGCTTTTAAATTTTTTGCGTATTCAATTCCTTTATATTGCTTCATTTTATCAATTACTGATTTACTTAAAGAGTGCATTAAATAAAAATCGATATAATCGGTTTGCAAACGCTCTAATGATTCATTAAAAGTTTTTTCTAAATATTCTTCACTATCAATGCCCCAGTATGGCATTTTATCAGCGATATAAAAATCTTCTCTATTAAGCTGTTTTATAGCTTTTCCTAAAGATACCTCACTGCCAGTATAAACATATGCGGTATCAAAATAATTAATACCATTATCAAAAGCATATTTTATCATTTCATCAACTTTTTCTTGGTCGATTTCGCCATCTTTTTCAGGGAATCGCATTGTGCCAAGCCCTAATTTTGATAGTTTTATTTCTTCTTTGTTCTTTCCTATTGTTAGTGTGCTATATTTCATAATTATAACCCCATACTTTTTTATTTCAATATCTTTATTATATTAATTAGTAATATAATATCAATTATATTATATGTGCGATTTTATGGTTAGTCAATAGAAACACAAGCGATGATTTTTTTAATAGTATACATCTAAAACAATTGTATAATAGTGATTAATATGTTATTATAAAAATATAAAATTAAGGTGGTGTTTATATGAAAAAAGTTGCACTTGTCACTGGAGCTTCAAGTGGTATTGGAGAAAAAACTGCATTGGCTTTAAAAGAAAAAGGATTTATTGTTTATGGCGCTGCAAGAAGACTAGATAAATTAGAAAATCTTCAAGCAAAAGGAATAATACCTGTTTTACTAGATGTTACTAATGAAGAATCTATGGTGTCTTGCGTTAATTTAATAGCTAAAAATGAAGGTGGAATAGATGTTTTAGTAAACAATGCTGGGTATGGCTCATTTGGTGCTGTTGAAGATGTGGATATAGCTGAAGCGAGAAGGCAAATAGAAGTTAATGTTTTTGGATTAGCTAGAATGACTCAGTTAGTTTTGCCATATATGAGAAAAAATCATTTTGGTAAAATTGTTAATATTTCTTCAATGGGTGGCAGAGTGTGGACTCCTCTTGGAGCTTGGTATCATGCCGCAAAACACGCAGTTGAGGGGCTATCAGCTTGCCTTAGAATGGAAACTAAAGCCTTTGGTATAGACGTTATTATAATAGAGCCAGGCGGTATAAAAACTGATTGGGGATTTATTGCAGCTAATAATCTTGAAAATGCATCAAAAAATAGTGCTTATAAAGATATAAGTGAAAAAACAGCAATAGCAATGCGCAAAATGTATTCTGGGAATTTAACAAAACCAGAAGTTATAGCGAACTGCATAGCAAAATCAGTTACGGTTAGTAAACCGAAAACTAGGTATTTAATAGGATATGGAGCAAAACCAGGAGTTTTAGTGCAAAAATTTTTTGGCGATAGATTATATGATTTTATAATAAAAAAGATGTATAAATTATAAATTTAAAAGGGAATCAATTGCTTTTAAATATCCATTAAATCCAAGCCCTTGATATGTTTTTATGCAAATAGGCTTAACATACGAAATTTGCCTGAAATCTTCGCGCTTAGTAACGTCTGAAATATGAACTTCAACACAAGGTATTGCAACTGCTTTTAAAGCATCAGCAATAGCTATGCTAGTGTGTGTGTAAGCAGCGGGATTTATGATGATTCCATCAATTTTATCATAATAAGATTTTTGAATTATATCAACAATTTCTCCTTCATGATTTGATTGGAAAAATTCAACTTCGATATTTTTTTCTTTACTATACTCAGAAACAAGGTTGATTAAATCGTTATATGTGCCACTTCCATAAACGCTAGGCTCTCGTATGCCTAAAAAATTAATATTAGGTCCATTAATTATTAGTAGTTTCATTACTTATCCCTTTCAATTTAAATTAATTCTTCGATTTCTTTATAAACTAAATCCCAGCCTTTAGCTGTGTCTATGGTGAAATCGCTTAGCGTTTGATAAATTGGATTTCTAACATTAAATAAATCAGTTAGATTTTTTGATAAAGGCCTATCATGAGTAGCTAAGTTTTTTAAAGGTGTGTCCAAATATATTATAGTGCTGTTTTGTCTTAGTGCATTTTGATTTTCTGCTTTTAAAACAGCACCGCCACCAGTGGCGATGATATATCCAGTTTTGCAAGAAAACTCAGCAATAACTTCGCTTTCTATATCTCTAAATACTTTTTCTCCACTCTCTGTGATAATTTGAGATGGAGTTTTTTTTGTTCTTTTTAAAATTTCTTCATCAGTATCAACAAAAATAAGCCCTAGTTTATCAGCTAAATACTTTGCAGTTGTAGTTTTTCCTGCTCCTGGCATGCCAATTAATGCGATATTACGAAATAATTTAGTAGCCTTTTTTAAAGCTGCATCTAAAGGGGATAAATCATCTAAATCAAAGTATAAATTATGAGCTAGTAAAGCTTGTCCAACTAACATTGATAATCCACCAACGCAAGGTATATTTAAATCTTCGCTTTGCAAAATTAAATTTGTTTTTAAAGGATTATAAATAACGTCAATCACGCCACAAAGATTTTTAAAATATGATAAATCGATAGGGCGTTGATGATTATTAGGATACATTCCAATTGGAGTTGTATTTATAATTATATCTGCATCGTAATGTAGATGCAGATTATCATAATTATTTTCGCCACTTCGTGAAACTAATATGATCTCTTTTGCCCCATCATTTTTAGCAACCCATAAAGCAGTTTTGCAAGTTCCTCCAGTGCCTAATATAACAACTTTTTTATTATTAAAATCAAGATTAATTTGATTTGCACAAAGTTTAAATCCCATTATATCTGTGTTATAGCCATATAAAGTGCCGTCTTTGTTGATAATAGTGTTAACAGAGCCAATCTCTTTTGCTTCATCAGATAAAACACAGTAAGGCATAACAACTTCTTTATAAGGGATAGTAACATTTATACCTTTAAAATCTCTATTAATCATAAAACTATCAACTTCAGTTTTTGCAAGGGGGCAGATAAGATAATCATTATTTCCAAATAAGCCATGGATAGGTAGGGAATAGCTATGGCCTAGCTTTTCCCCTATAAGTCCGTAATTCAAAACTTAAACCTCCTTGTAGCTTCCAAGATAAGAAAACTTTTTACAGTTGCTTTGAATTTGAGTAATTAATTTTTGGATATTTACTTCTGTTATATCTGCATCAAAATCAACATAAAACATAAATTCAAAATCTTTTCCAGGAATAGGACGGCTTTCAAGTTTTGACATATTTACGCCAATTGCAGAGAATTTTGAAATTATATTATATAAAGAGCCTGGTTGGTGAGATATTGTAAACATTAAGCTCACTTTATCGGCGCCAGGATATATTTCAGCCTTTTTAGAAATGCAGATAAATCTAGTGTGATTATTATCACTATTTTGGATATCAGATTTAATAATTTCAAGATTATATAGCTGTGCACATCCTTCATCAGCAATAGCAGCAATATCATCTCTATTTGAATTAGCAACCATTTCAGCTGCCATTCCAGTGTTTGCATAGTTGCAAGGTGAAAAACTTTTATGCTCTTTAAAGAAATCATTGCATTGTGCTAATGCTTGAGGGTGAGAGTATATTTCTTTAACATTTTTTATATCTGTTCCTTTTTTTGCTAAAAGTGTGTGTTGGATTTTAACTTTAACACTGCGCACAATTTGAAAATCATACTTACTCATTAAATCATAAACTCCAGTTACTGAGCCGTGTAAACTGTTTTCAATAGGAAGAATTCCATAATCGCAAAGCCCTTGATCTACTGCTTTAAATACCCCTTCAAAATCATTAAAATATGTAATACTAGCGCGAGAAAATATTTTATCACAAGCAGTTGATGAATTTGCACCTTCAATTCCTTGGCAGGCAACTATTGCGCTTTTTGGGAATGTTTTATTTGTGTTTAAAATAGTGTTTGTTATTTTAGTTTGTAATGGATGAACTCCGACAACAGTATGTTCTTGATAAGCTTTTGAAAGATCAAACATAGTTGTGTATAAAATCTTTGTGTATTCAGCCATTTGATCATCCATATCTTTAGTAACGCTATAAATTATTTCTCTTTCTCTGCCTGCTACTAAAATAGGAAGATTATTTTCTTTTTTATACTGGGCGATACCATTTACAACTTCCATTCTTTCTTTAAATAAATTTGCTAATTTTTCATCAATTTTATTGATTTTATTTCTTGAATTATCTAATAAATTACTCATGTTTTTATCCTCTTTTATATTAAATTAAGTTAATAACTGCAATTGCTGCAGCAGCTTCTATACAAGGGACTGCTCTTGGGATAATGCAAGGATCATGCCTGCCTTTAACGGCTAAAATATCATTTTCTTTTGTTTGTAAATTAATTGAATTTTGCTCTTTTGCAATTGATGGAGTAGGCTTAATAGCAACTCTGAAAATTAAAGGCATACCAGTTGAAATGCCACCGGTTATACCGCCTGAATTATTAGAAGTTGTAATTACTTTACCATTACTGTAAGTGTATGGATCATTGTTTTCACTGCCACGCATTTCACAAACTGAAAACCCAGCACCAAATTCAATTCCTTTAACAGCAGGAACAGAAAAAACTGTTTTTGCAATAGAATTTTCAAGTCCATCAAACATAGGCTCTCCTACACCCACAGGAAGATTTAAAACTGCACATTCAATACTGCCACCAATAGAATCGCCTTCTGATAAAACTTGCATTATTTCTTTTATCATATCTTCGCCCTTATTTTTATCATTAACGCAAAGTTCTCCAATAGGATAATTTTTAAAAGCTAGATTAACAGGATTGTAAAATTCATCATAAACTTTGCCGATATTAGAAATATGAGCCATAATTTTAATGCCTTTTTCTTCTAAAAGTTGCATACAAACAGCACCAGCAAAACATAAAGGCAAAGTCATTCTTCCAGAAAAATTACCACCACCGCGAACATCATTAGCACCACTATGTTTAATATAAGCTACATAATCTGCGTGTGATGGTCTTGGAATTGTAGTTATATTTTTATAATCAGAACTTTTAGTGTTTTTGTTTTCAAAAATTGCAGTTAAAGGAGCACCACAGGTTACACCATCGATAACACCGCTTACTAAATTAGGGATATCTTCTTCTTTTCTAGGGGTTGAATACGCGTTGTTTCCGCCTTGTCTTCTTTTTAAAAAGCTATGAATTTTTTCTATATCAAGCTTAATTCCAGCTGGAATACCATCTATTACAACACCAATCATCTCGCAATGAGATTGGCCAAAAATTTGTATTTTTATTTTATCACCATAGCTACAAGACATCTACAATACCTCCAAGTTTTTTAAAATCTTCAAAAAAAGCAGGATACGATTTATTAACTGCTTGAGCATTTTTTATTACCACTGAATCTTGACAAAAGCAAGATGCAACAGCTGCCGACATAACTATTCTATGATCATTATAGCTATCAACTTCGCCACCTATTAATTTTGATGGGTGCACTATCATACAATCTTCAAGAACATCTATTTTACCCCCAAGACACTCAATCATATTAGCAACAGAGGCAACTCTATCGCTTTCTTTAATTCTTAGCCTTTTAATATTGTATATTTTAGTAGGGCTAGATTTTTGAGTGGCATAAACAGCTAAAGCCGGCACTAAATCAGGAATTTCCATAGCGTCAATTTCATTATCATCACATACATCTTTAAATAATCTATCCTTTTGAGCAGAATTTTCATTTAGATGATTTGGAAGGATATTACAGCAAAGCCAGTATGAAGCGTTCGACCAATCTCCCTCAACTACAATATCTTTTGGCGATATATATTTTTGATTTCCTTTCATATCATATGTTGCATCAATATTGAATTTTTTTAAAACATCAATAGTTATATCAACATAGCCAGAAGACTCTAAAGGAGTTGTTAAATTAATTTTGCTATCGCCATTTAATAAAGGAAGTGCAAACATTAAACCAGAAATATATTGCGAACTTTTATCTCCTGGTAAAGAATACACACCAGGGACTATTTTATTAGAATAAGTAATAGGTAGATTATATTGATTAAAGCTTGTACCATTTTCCTGCATTGCTTGACATAATTCTAAAAAAGGTCTGCTTGGCAGGGAACCACTGCCGTTTAAAGTTCCGTTTGAAGAAATTGCAGCCATTATTGGTAAAACTAATCTTGCAGTTGTTCCACTTTCGTGGCAAAACACATCTAATTTTTCAGGGTGCTTTGCTGGAGTTACTAAAACACCGGTATCCGTTTTTGTAACAGTGGCACCTAGTGCAGTTATAGTTTCTATGCTAGCGTTTATATCTTGTGAAAAATGGTTGATATGTATGTTTGTAGGCTCTTTGCAAAGAGCAGAGGCTAAAAGTATTCTATGGGCATAAGATTTTGAGGATATAGCATCTATTGTGCCTGAAAGCTTTCTTGGTGTAATTTTAATATCCATTAATTGTTCCCCTTTTTAAAAAATTCTTCAATTTTGTCTAAATCGATAGGCTCTATTCTTGCACTACCAATACTATTTAAAAGTATTAAATTTAATTTGCCAGAGCGCACTTTTTTATCAGAAGTAGCTTTATAGGCTAAATCTTTAATAGTAAATTCACATTCGGTATTTATATTATAAATATCAAGAATCTCTTTTATTTTTTTAGCATTATTAGGATTGTTTGATTTTTCAATCATATACATTCCAGTTGCAACAGCCCTTCCGTGTGGTATGGAATAATTGCTGAGCGATTCGATGGAGTGAGCTATAGTATGTCCAAAATTTAATATTTGGCGTATGCCTTTATCTAATTCATCATTTTTAACAACATCAGCCTTTATTTTTACACAGCGAGCTACAATATCTTCAATACTTTCTTTAAAATCATCCTTTAAAAGATTATTAAAAAGATTTTCATCTAATATACAGCCATATTTTATAACTTCGCATAATCCATCTTTTATAATTTCTTCTGAAAGAGTATCAAAAGTATTTATATCACATAAAACTAATTTTGGCTGATTAAAAGCGCCAACTAAGTTTTTTCCAGATGTAAGATTTACTCCAGTTTTTCCGCCAACAGAGGAATCAACAGCGGCAAGTAGAGTAGTTGGGATTTGTATAAAAGGAATCCCCCTTAAATATGTAGCCGAGCAAAATCCAGCCACATCACCAACAATTCCACCACCTAATGCAATAATGATATCAGAATGAGATATTTTATCTTCAACCATTGTTTCAAGAATTTTTTCAACGGTTTGTAAAGATTTTGAAGTTTCGCCAGCTGGAAAGCAAAAGTTTTTAACTAAAAAGCCATTACTAGTTAAAGAATTTACAACAGTTTGCCCATATAAAGGGAAAACATTGCTATCACTTATAATAAAAGCTGTATTAGCTTTTGTTATTTCTCTTATTGTTTCTCCACAATTTTTTAAAATATCTTTAGAGATAATAACTTCATATGACGGCTTAGTTTCCACTATGATTTTTTTCATATTAAATTATCCTTTCAATATTTGTAATTATAAAATAGCAGCGCGAACTTTACTGATTTTTTTAGATAAATCATCAAATGCTTCAGGAGTTAGAGATTGTGCTCCATCGCATAATGCACAGCTAGGATTATTGTGAACTTCAATTAATAAGCCATCAGCACCACAAGCAACAGCAGCTAGGGATAATGGTGCAACGTATCTTGAATATCCAGTTGCATGGCTAGGATCAACAATAACAGGTAGATGTGTTCTCTCTTTTAAAACTGGGACTGCCGATAAATCTAGGGTGTTTCTAGTTGCAGTTTCATATGTTCTAATTCCACGCTCGCATAGTATAACCTGTGTGTTTCCACTTGCCATAACATATTCTGCACTCATTAATAATTCATCAATAGTTCCTGCAATACCTCTTTTTAATAAAACAGGCTTATTTAATTTTCCAACTTCTTTTAATAGATTAAAGTTTTGAATATTTCTTGCTCCAATTTGGATAATATCAACATCTTCAAATAATGGTATTTGAGAAATTTCCATTAATTCTGTTATTATTGGAAGCCCTGTTTGCTCTCTTGCTATTTTTAATAAATCTAATCCTTCGCTACCCATTCCTTGGAATGCATAAGGAGAAGTTCTTGGCTTAAAAGCACCACCACGAAGAATTGTAGCACCACTCAATTTAACACTAGATGCAACTTCACAAATTTGCTCTTTAGATTCAACAGAGCAAGGCCCTGCCATCATAACAAAATTGCCACCACCAATTTTAGTTCCATTATTTAAAGTTATAATAGTATCATCTGGATGGAATTTTCTATTAGCCTTTTTATATGGCTCACGTATACGAGTTACACTTTCAACTACTTCCATAGCAGAAATAAGCCCTGTGTCAATGCTAGAGCAATCTCCAACTAAGCCTAAAATAGTGCTTTCTTCACCTTTAGTAGGTGTTACCCCAAGATTTCTTGATTCTAGCCAGTTTGTTAAGTTGTCCACTTGAGTTTGGTCTGCGTTTTTCTTTAAAACGATAATCATGTTAATTTCTCCCTTTATTTATAAATAGCTTTGTGACAATAAAAAATGCCTGTGGTTTCTTTGAAACCACAGGCAACATATTATAATCATTTTTTAGTTTGATTAAGTTATGCTATATCTGTACGACAAAGAAACCTTATTAACAAAGTTAATAAAGTAAAAAAAGAAATAAAATTTATTTTTTAAAACTTTTGTAATTGTCATGATTATATAGTCCTTAATCTTTTGATTTGTTCACTGATAGTCATTATAAACCTATATGGGTTAAAATGTCAATAGATAAAATTAAGTTTGTGAAAAAATTAAAAAATAAGGGTAATAAAATATAAAAACTCCACTTTTTAACTAAAAAATGGAGTTTTTATATTAATAGTAATATCGGTCTGCTGCTGAAATATCGGAGAATGTTCGCAGCATAACTTTTGTGTTATCGCCTGAATATATAAATTTAAGTTCAGTTGAATCTGATAGCGTTAAATCAACTATATAAACAATATAATGATGATTATCTAAGAAAGGATATCCAGAAAAAGCTCTAGTGTATTCAATAGAAGTAATATCACTATCATAGCCTAAAAATTCAAGTGTTTTATTTATGTTTTCATCTATTAATATTTTAATATCTTCGTCTACACTCTCATCAAATGATGTTTTTATTTCTTCATCTGAATTATTATA
>CAZVOQ010000015.1:12506-15065 GCA_964628475.1 uncultured Oscillospiraceae bacterium
TGTTTATTTCTAATCTTAATATTTCAAATGTTAAAGGATTTATTGTTGAAAAAACACCGATATCTAAATTATCTGCCCAAAAATATGAGTAGTATTCAATTTGTGCACCATCATTAGAGTCGTAATCTGCATAATCAATAAATGCGTTTATATTACTTGGGCTAAGTGAAGGGTATTGAATATTAATGAATTCGCCTATAATGTTGCTTGCATCTTGTAAAGAGGCATTCGTGTGAAGATTATGAACAACGTTAGTATGTGGGCTGTGAAAATACATAGGGAAATTTTCAGGGATATCACTAAAGTTTTTATATGGATAATCTATATTTAGTTTAAAATTCACTGCTGGCTCGCTCTTTGTTTCAATTAATCTATGAGATTCAGCTGTTATATAAAATTTGTTAGATAATGCTATATCAGAATAATTAAATAATAATAAATCGCTACCTAAATCAATAAAAGAAAGCTCAATTAAAGTATTATCACTAAGAATTACGCTAGTATCATACATTATAAAGAACTCACTTTCAGATAAAGAAGCACCTTCTACATAAGCAGAAACAGGAGAAAGAAATTGCTGGTATTCTATAGATAATATTTCTTGAGTGTATCCAACCATTGCTAAAGTCTCATCAACTTTAATGTCAATTAAAGATAATTTATCTTCATTGATTTGAGCGTTATGAAATTCATTATCATAGCTATCATATAAAACAATAGAATCTGAAAAAAATTCCATTGGCGTAAAAGAAATGTGCATAATTTCATTTGTAAACCCACTTAATGTAGCACCAATACCATTGCCATCAATGAATATATAGTAAATGATTTTAGGAGAATTTGGCCCAGACTCTAAAACATAATCAGCGTAAGCTGTTGTATTATGCACATCAGTATAGCCATAATTTAGCCTTAAAAATTCACCAATTTTATTTACTGCTTCTTGAATTGGTGCAAGTTCGTCATTTCCTGTGTAAACAGTAGATAATAAATATTCTTTACCAAAAATATACTCATCCATATTTGCAAACGGCTCAAAAGGATAATCAATTGTGCTTTGATTTATAATAGCGTTTGCATTAGTTACTTCTATATTACTTTGAGTTTCTTTTTCTGATTGCCAAAATGATTGAATTCCATCTGAAAAAATTAGAATAGCTAATATTAAAGCTAGGGATAATAAGGCTGTAAATAATATTGTTTTTTTCTTAGTCATAATAAAACCCACCTTTCTATACCTATATTATAAAATATAAGAGTTTTCAGAAAATAACAGAGTTGTTATAAAGATGTAAAATCTAATGTAGTAGTTGTGCCTTGATTTAGTTTTGATTTGTAAGAAATTCTTATATTATATTTATCTGCTATTTCCTTACATAAACTTGCCCCAAGCCCTGCACCACCACTTTTTCTGCTCCTTGATTTATCCGCTCTAAAAAAAGGAGTGAAAATTTTATTTAAAGTTTCTTTATCCATGCCAATTCCATTATCTTCAATAATGATTTTATTTTTATTAATTGTTAGAATAACAAAAGAATTTTTTATATTAAGGCTTGCATTTAAAGCATTATCGATTAAATTACCGATTAAACTTTCTATTAAAACCTTGTTTGCAGTTATACTAAAATCAGAGTTATAGATAAAATTTAAGTGAGTTTCTTGATTTTTTGCTTTAATAATATAGCTATTATAAACGTCTTCTAAAACTGATTTTAAATTTAAAGTTTCATCTTTTGTGTCGCCACGAAGATTTGCAAAAGATAAAACACCCTCGCTTAATTCTTGCATTCTTAAAGTTTGTTTATTTATAACCTCTAATGTTTCAAAATATTCCTTTTCGCTTAAAGCACTAGAAAGCATATATTGAACATAGCCAGAAATAGCTGTTAGTGGAGTTCGCATTTCATGAGAAATATCATCAACTAATTGCTGTTTTTCTTTATTTATATCTTGCAAAGATTCAATTTGAAAAGAAATTTTATCAGCCATAGCATTAAAGTTTTTTGCTGTTGTGCCAAGTTCGTCATTTGAAACATTTAAAATTCTAACGCTAAAATCACCCTCGCCAAATTTACTGCTAACAATAGCAATTTCTTCTAAGGGTTTTATTAATTTATTTATTGCTAAATATAAAACTAAAGCGATTACAACAGAAAAAGAAAGCGATAAAATAATAATAATAACAACAGTTTCATACCAATCATCAAAAAACCATTGAATAGTGTATCCAAGAGTTATTTTATATGAGCCATATTCTTCTTTTAGCTGTGTTGAAACTAAAAATGTTTTATTGTCATCAATTTCAATAATTTCTGATTTAATAGTATCAGTCGATAAATCATTTTCTTCTAAGATAGCTTTGCTAGAAGAAAACACAATATTGTTATCACTTTCAAGCATCTGAAAAAATATATTATTTAATTTAAGATAATTTCCTTCGTTTTGCATCATTAATGGTATAGATAAAGGGCGAGTAGAAATAACTGCATTAATATCTTCTGTTATTTTTTGAATAATTATATTACTTTGCTGAATATGAGTTTCTTTTTGCATATTTAA
>CAZVOQ010000016.1:0-10405 GCA_964628475.1 uncultured Oscillospiraceae bacterium
TATGGCTGATGATAAAGAAGTTAGAGTAGGAAACAGCTTACCAGCAAGCTTTACATATTCATTTGGCGATAGTAACACTCCTCAAGGATTTATTCCAGTTGCAGGAGAAGAAGATGAAGTTAAAAATTTATTAGGCGCTGAATTATTTGAGGTGAAAAACTTCTCAAATATAAAAGAAGCTAATTTTGATATAACAGCAAAAGCGGATAATAATCTTAATATCAAAAATTACACTATTGAATATCAAAAAGGAGTTTTATCCGTAGTTGATTTATTAAGTTTAGAAATTACTGCTCAAGGATATAAATCAAGCTATAATGGAATTTATAATGATGCTTTAGTATCTTTGCCAACGGCTAATGCTCCAGATGTAAACTATGAATATAGTATAGATGGTGGCAAAACATATAGTGTTGATATGCCAAAAATTAAAGATGCGAAAGAATATACAGTAACAATTAGAGCTAATGCAGTAGGGTATAAAGAAAAAATAGTTAGCTATAATGCTGAAATTACGCCTATAACATTAGTTATAAGCATTGGCAATTATAGTAAAACTGAAGGAGAAAGTGATCCGAGTTATACAGCAACTTTTTCTGGGATAAAAGGTAGTGATGTTATTAATACAAGTATTACTCGTCCTAGTGGAGAAGGTGTGGGCAATTATACCTTATCTGCTACATACACTAGTAACAGTAACTATTTAATAAGTGTTAGAAATGGTGTTTTAACGATTAATGCAAGGCAGGTAGAAACAGTTACAACTCCTAGTCCGACACCAACTACTGCGCCAACTACTGCTCCGACTCAGTCGCCAGAGCCAACTCTTGAGCCAACTCCAACTCCTTCAATTACACCAACTCAATCACCAGAGCCAACAACTCAGCCAGTAGTTACTCTTCCAGAAGTTGAAACTGATGAAGAACCTACAAATGTTCAAGTAGGTGGTGAAGATTTAGATGAAAATGACTATCAAATCACTGAAGATGGGAATATTGAATTTTCAGAAGAATTTTTAAGCACATTAGAAGACGGTGAGCATAAGGTAACGCTAGAAATTGATGGAAATGCATATGAAACCACTATTATTATGGAGAATGGTGTGCCATTATCTTCAGGCGGATTTGAAAGAGTTGCAGGATGGAGTTTATTTAATCTAATTTCAACAATTATGATGCTGATATTAACCTTGTATCATATTATTAAAATGAGAAAAGAAGATAATGAAGATGAAAATTATCAAGATAGCGATGAAAGACGAGAAAAGAAAAATAAAACAAGATTAATTTTAAGTATTCTTACTTTCTTAAGCATAGCATTATTACTTCTAACTCAAAACTTCTTTACTCCAATGCAAGTTTTTGATATATTTAGTATTGTGTTTGCTGTTATAATGATAATTGAATTTATTATTAATCTAACTACATTTAGAAAAAATGAAGATGAAAATTTAAACTCAAACATATAATAAAATAAAAGAATATCCCTTAAGTTAAGTTTTAACTTAAGGGATATTTATTTTAATTATACTTCTTTTATTATATAATCTTTAGCATTAACTTCGTATGAAATATTATTATAATTTATAACTCTTGGATCTGCTGAGGTGTTAACTATAATTAAAGTTTCGTTATCATCATCGTATCTTACGAAAGCGATACACCCGTTTTGGCTATATATAAAATGAAGTAATCCTTTTTTGAAAATATTATTTTCAGTTCTTAATTTTGTTAGATTTTTAATTGAATTTAAAATATCTAAGTCCATATCTTCCCAAGAGAAAAACATTCGATTAAAAGGATCTTTATAGCCTTGCATTCCTATTTCATCGCCGTAGTAAATACAAGGGATACCAGGGAGTGTAAAGAGCAATACATACGCTAAAATAAGTAGCTGTTTAGCGTTTTGGTATTCTTCATTACTCAAAAAGGTTTCGCTTTGTTCCTTTCTTGATTCAAGATAAGGGTTTTTTGAGCCAATAAAAGTGATAGCTCTAACTGTATCGTGTGTTGATAGGCTGTTTAAGGCTGTGTCTAGTGCTGGTTTTGGATAGTTTTCATATATCGACATAACTTCTTCAGAAAATTCATTTGAATTTTTAAATTTAACAAAGTTTAGAATTGCAGTTCTAAATGGATAATTCATAACAGTGTCTAAGCCTTTTCCTAGAAGATATTTTCTTCTTTTACCAAAACTCACTTTATTACTAGCATCTTCCCAAACTTCACCGATAATCAGATTATTTTTATCAACATCTTTTACGCTAACCCTAAGCTTTTCTAAAAATTCATCAGGCAATTCATCTGCAACATCTAGCCTGAATCCTGCAATACCTTTAGATAGCCAATATTTTAAAACACCTTCTTTACCACAAATAAAATCAATATAACTCTCATCCATTTCATTGATTTCAGGCAGAGTGTTAAAGCCCCACCAAGAACGATATCCACTATCGTATTTTTCATCAAAGTCAAACCAAGTGTAGTAAGGGCTAAAATTTGAATTAAATGCGCCTAAAGATGAATATCTATTATCTTTATTAAAATAAATACTATCGCTACCTACATGGCTAAAAACGCCATCAAGAATTATATTAATACCTTTTTCTTTAGCTTTATTAACTAATTCTAAAAAATCTTCCATACTGCCTAAATCAGGATCAACTTTCATAAAATCAGCAGTATTATATCTATGATTTGAATGCGATTCAAAAATAGGATTTAAATATATAGACGTAATGTTTAATTCTTTTAAATAATCTAGTTTATCAAGAATTCCTTGCAAATTTCCGCCATAATAGTCGGTGGTTATATCTTTATTTGAAAATAGGGGAGTGCTATTTTTATCCTCAGGGTAAACTCTGCCTTTTATATTGCTGTATGGTGTTTTATCGCTCCTATTAAATCTATCAGGGAAAATTTGATAAAAAATTCCACCTTTAAAATTATCGGGAGTACTGAATTTAGAATTATAAACAGTTAATTGGAATAAAGAGCCATCTTTTTTTATAACTCCTTCGCCCTTAGAATTATTATATATTCCATAATTATCTTGATTTTCACCTAAATCAAAATAATAAAAATATGTGCCTTCATCTTCAAAAATAATTTTAGTGGTGAAAATATTAGAATTATCAGATTTTATTCTTTCCATCGATTTTTTAACAAGAAAATCGTTATCACCTTTAACACAAATAACAACTTTTTGATAATTTAAAGGAAGCGTTACAGTAAATGCAACGCTCTCTTTTGTTTTTACGGCACCAAAAGGCGATTTGTGGTAAGGATTTCTGCTGTTATATATTAACATTTATAAATCACTCTACACTTTCTCAATATGCCAAATATCTCTTGCATAATCTTCAATACTTCTATCAGCTGAGAATTTTCCAGCATTAGCAATATTCATTAAACACATTTTCCCAAACTTCACTCTATCTTTGTAAATAGATTGCAGATAAAGTTGTTTTGCGTGATAATCATCAAAATCTGCAAGAACCATAAATGGATCATGGTAAACTAAGTTTTCTAAAATTTCAATAAATGTTTTTCCATTTATTCCATCAGATAATAATTTTATAACCTTTTGTAGCATTTCGCTTTTTGCTATAAAATCTCTTGCTCTATAACCAGATTGCTTAAGGGCATTAACTTCCTCAGTCAGCATACCAAACTGTATAAAGTTATCTTCGCCGCATTGCTCTTTGATTTCAACGTTAGCGCCATCATAAGTTCCCATAGTTACAGCGCCATTAATCATAAATTTCATATTACCAGTGCCAGAAGCCTCTGTTCCAGCTAAAGAAATTTGCTGACTTATTTCACTTGCAGGCATTAATTTTTCACTTAGAGTAACTGAATAGTTTTCTATATATATTATTTTTAATTTATCTTTAGTTAAAGGATCAGCCTCAACTAATTCTTTTATAGAGAATATTAATTTAATAATTTGCTTTGCCATATAGTAGCCAGGGGCAGCTTTTGCGCCAAAAATATATGTTTTTGGAGTGAAATCAAATGTTGGATTTTCTTTAATAAATATATATTCAGCTAGAATATTTAAAGCGTTTAAATGCTGGCGCTTATATTCATGAAGCCTTTTAACTTGAACGTCAAAAATTGAATTTGGATTTATTACTTCACCAGTTAAATCTTTATAAAATTCAGAAAAATCTTCTTTGTTTTTCTGCTTAATATCCAGTATTTCATTAACTGCATTTATATCATTATGATATTGCTCTAATTTTTTTAATTCTTCTGCATTCTTTTTATATCCTGTGCCAATTTTTGAATCTAAAAACTTGCATAATCTAGGGTTTGATTGAAGTAGCCATCTTCTATAAGCAATACCATTAGTAACATTTTTAAAAGCCTCTGGTTTATACAAATAATAATCATTAAATACTGTTTCTTTAATAATTTCACTATGAAGCTGTGAAACACCATTAATTGAATGACATACATAGCAGCAGATATTTGCAGTTCTAACTTCATTGTTATGAAGAAGGCTCATATAATCAACTTTTCCTTCATCACCAGGGAAAGCTTCAAATAAATCTTTTCTAGCTTGCTTATTAAGTTCAACTAAAATTGAATGAATACGAGGTAAAACTTCTTTAAACATACCTTCATTCCATTTTTCTAATGCTTCAGGAAGTACAGTGTGGTTAGTGTAAGCAAAGGTTTTGCTTGCGATTTCTAAAGTTTTTTCCCAAGAGAATCCACAATCATCTAAGAGAATTCTCATAAGTTCTAAAATAGCTAGGGTAGGGTGAGTGTCATTAATATGAATAGCAACTTTATCAGCTAAATTTTCTAAAGTGCCGTATTCTGCGATATGCATATTAACAATATCATATATACTAGCAACACACAGAAAATACTGCTGTTTTAATCTTAGAATTTTGCCTTCTAAGTGATTATCATTTGGATATAATACTTTAGAAATTAATTCAGCATCACTAGTTGATTTAATTGCGTCAAGATAGTTTCCGCTATTAAAGCTGTTCATATCCATAGACGGTGCTTTTGCTTCCCATAAACGAAGTTTTGACACACCTTTACTTTGATAACCTGATACATACATATCATAAGGAACAGCGATAACAGTTGAATAATCTTTATATTTAACATGATGATAACCATCATACCAATTTTCTTCAATAGTTCCACCGAATTTTACTTCAACTTGTTTTGATTGATGAGGCTTTAGCCAAACAGAGCCTTTTGAAAACCAATTATCAACCTCTTCTTGTTGCCATCCATTAACGATTTTTTGTTTAAAAATTCCATATTCATATAATATAGAATATCCGTTTCCTGCATAATCATCGCTAGCCATAGCATCTAAAAAGCAAGCAGCTAGCCTTCCAAGTCCACCATTTCCAAGCCCAGCATCAGGCTCGCAATCGTAAAGAGTTTCCATATTTATGTCTAATTTAGTTAGAGTTTCTTCTGCGATTTTATCTAGGCCTAAATTAAATAAATTTGTTTTTAAGCTTCTTCCCATTAAAAATTCAATACAAAGATAATAAACTTTCTTTTTGCCGTGTGAATTAGCATGAGTATTAAAATCTTTGTATTTATCGCTTAAATAATCGCGCATAATTAATGATAATGATTTGTAGATATCATTATATGTTGCAAGTTCAATTCTTGTTGATGCCTCTCTTTTTAATGATGCCTCTAAAAGATTTAAAAAACCTTCGTTTGTAAAAATTTTTTCCATATAACATTCATTCCTTTCTCAAAAAAAATAACAAAATTAATTTATGTTCTGATTGATATGTTTTTATAATTTGTTAGATTAATATTAAATAAATTTTAAGACGTATTTGTGTGATGATTGTAAAATTAATATATCAATTTGATTATATATATAAAAATGCATAACACTATATCAATATTATATACTCACATATATAATCTTTCAACTACCAAATTGTAAACAATTATTTTAAGAATAATATTGCTTAATATAGTAATATGTAGTATTATAATAATGATAATTATATTTATTAAAATTATATGGACTATGAGGAGGAAAAAATGTCTTTAAATAAAGTTAGAATTCAAATCGCTTCAAGCGAGTATACAATAAATACTACTGATACTCAAGAAAGGGTTTTATCTATCGCTAAAACATTAGACGATGGAGTTAAAGAGATATTAGATGCAGCACCATCTGCTTCAATTACAGCAGCCTTAGTTTTAAACTCTATGAATATTATAGACAAGCTAGATAAGGCTAATCAAAGTGCAGATAATATGAGAATGCAAGTAAAACAATATATAGAAGATGCAAATGAGGCAAAGCTTGAACTTGAAAAAGCAAAAGCAGAGCTTGAGAGATATAGAGTGGATATTCAATTTTTAAAAAGGCAAAAGGATAATAATGAGGGCGAATTTTGAGATACTAGCTCCAGTAGGGAATAAAGAAAATTTAATTGCAGCAGTTAGAAGTGGCGCAAATGCTGTGTATTTAGGTGTTCAAACATTTAATGCAAGAGCCTCAGCTGATAATTTTTCATTTGAAGAATTAAAGGAAGCTGTGGCTTATTCTCATGCAAGAAATGTTAAAGTGAATGTAACTTTAAACACCATTTTATATGATAGTGAATTAGAAGATTTTAAAAACACGGTAAAACAAGTTGCTGCAAGTGGTGTTGATGCGGTTATATTGCAAGATTTAGGGGCTGCAAAAATTGTTAGAAATGTATGTCCTGATTTAGAAATGCATGCATCAACTCAAATGGCGATTCACAATCTTGAAGGTGCATTATTTTTAAAAAAACAAGGCTTTTCAAGAGTTATATTAGCTAGAGAATTAAGTTTTGAAGCTGTAAAGTATATAACTGAGAATGCTGGAGTTGAAATAGAAGTTTTTGTGCATGGGGCTCTTTGCGTGAGTTTATCAGGCCAGTGCTATGCATCCGCTTTTTTAGGCGGTAGAAGTGGAAACAGGGGAAGATGCGCAGGAACTTGTCGGTTGCCTTTTTCAGCAAAATGCGATATGGAAGATAATCATTTAAGTTTAAAAGATTTATCAGCTATGGACATGATAAAGGATTTAAAAGATATAGGCGTTGCCTGTGTAAAAATTGAGGGGCGATTAAGAACTGCTGAATATGTATCAGCAGCTGTTACTGCTGCTGTAAAAGCAAGTAATGGTGAGATATACGAAAAAGACAATCTTCAAGATGTGTTTTCAAGACAAGGGTTTACAAATGAATTTTTGCAAGGTAGTTTAACAAAAAATTCTTTTGGAAAAAGAACAAAAGAAGATTCTGAAAAAACAAAAAAAGTTTTGCCTAAAATAAGAGAAAATTATAGACGTGAAGGTCAGTTTGTTCCTATTGAATTTAATTTTTCAATGGGAGAAAATGAAAGTGTTTTATCGATAACTGATTATATTAATTCTTTTGATTATGTGATTAATTACACTTTAGAAGATTCAATTAATAATCCAAGTGAATCTATAAAAAAATCGCTATCAAAACTTGGTGGAACACCGTTTTATCTAGCAGAATTAAAAATGAATTTAAAAGAAGGAAAATATCTTCCTTTAAGCTTAATAAATGAAGCTAGAAGAAGTTTAACTTCGCTTTTGCTAGAAAAAAGAAGTGAGATAAAAGAATATGAAATAAAAGAATATGATATATTAAAACCAAAAAGGAATTTTAAAAATCCAAAAGTTATTATAAGGCTAGAAGATGTAAATCAAATTCCAGATAATCTTTCTAATATAGAAAAAATTATTTTACCAATAAAGGATTATAATAATGTTTCTAGCGAAATTAAAGAAAAGGTGATATTAGAGCTTCCAAGAGTGTTTTTTGATGGAACAAATAATATAAAAAAAATTATAAAATTATCAAAAGAATTAGGCTATAACAGTTTTTATGTCCATAATAAAGGGCATATTTCATTAGTTGAAGATAGCGAGATATTCACTTCGTTTGCACTTAATATTTCAAATACACTTAGCGCAAAAGCTTATAAGGATGCAAATGTTAGCGCGATAACATTAAGTAGTGAAATATCATTAGAGCAAATTGCAAATATTAACACAGATTTAAAAACAATGGTGTTTGCGTATGGTCATATGCCAGTTATGCTAACAAAGGCTTGTCCATTACTTAATATAAGAGATTGTGCAAGCTGCAATCAAAAAGGATTTTTAACAGATAGAAAAGGCAAAGAAATGCCAATTATATGCAAAGGTAAAATAAAAGGATATAGAGAAATATTTAATCCTGTTGCAATATATATGGCTGATAGAGTAAAAGAAATACAAGCAGATTATTTGATTTTTTCATTTACTATTGAAGATAAAAAGCGAGTGGCTAAAGTTTTAAATTTAGCTTTTAATAATCAAGCGTTTGACACTGAATTTACAAGAGGCTTATATTATAAAGCCTCAATATAAAAAAGATAAGGTAAGGGATAATGAAAAGATATTTTTTATTTGCATTTTATTTATTAGCAGGAATAATTATAGGATCGCTAATAGGTAATATTTGTGCTGATATTTTATTTTTATCATGGCTGAATTATGGAAATACAATAGGATTTTCTGCAAATAATCCAGCAGTTTTAGATTTAATTATTATTAAATTAACACTTGGGTTTTCCATGACAATTTCAGTGGCGCAAATTATATGCGTTGTGATTTCAATGAGCATTTATAATAGGATTAGATAATATGAGTAGTAAATATGTTTTAGCATCATCTTCGCCTAGAAGAATTGAATTAATGAAATTAATATCAGATGAATTTGAGCAAATTTCTCCTGATGTTGATGAAAGTGGATATAATGAATTATCGCCAAAAGAAAAAGCGATGACTTTAGCAAAAGATAAATGCCAAAAAGCAAAAGAGATGATTAATGATAATCAAAAATTGATTATCTCATGCGATACTGTGGTAGAATATAAAGGGAAGATATATGAAAAGCCAATTGATGAAAATGATGTTGTTAGTATGATTTCAAGCTTTTCAAACGACACTCACTTAGTGCATACTGCTGTTTGTGTTTTTTATAAAAATAAATATAGCAAAGTTTTAGTTACAACAAAGATTTTTATGGATAAAATCCCATTAGAGGATATAGTAAAATACGCTAAAACAAAAGAGCCATATGATAAAGCAGGTGGATATGCTATTCAAGGGCATATAGGCAAATATGTTAAAAAAATATATGGTAATTATCATAATGTTGTAGGGTTTCCAGTTCAAGCAATAATGAAATTACTTAATTTTTTACAAAAGTAGACAAAAATGGTGAAAATTTGGTAAAAATAATTGCATAAATAATATAATATATGTTATAATTCAATTTACGATATAATTTAGTAGGAGAAGTAGAATGTTTAATTTTTCAAAAGACATAGGGATAGATTTAGGAACTGCAAATACACTTATTTTTATGAAAGGTAAAGGCATAATAATGCGTGAGCCTAGTATTGTTGCTGTTGATACAAAAAATGATACTGTTAAATTTGTAGGGCAAGAGGCGAAAGAAGTAGTTGGTAAAACTCCAGGATCAATTATGATAGTTCGTCCTTTAAAAGATGGAGTTATCGCAGACTTTGATGTTACATCAAGTATGCTTAGAATATTTATTAAAAAAGCTTGTGGTTCATCGATGTTTTTTAAACCGCGTATAGTTATCTGTATTCCTTCAGGTGTAACTGAAGTTGAAAGACGTGCAGTTAAAGAAGCTAGTATGAATGCAGGTGCAAAGCAAGTTTTAATTATTGAAGAGCCAATGGCAGCAGCAATTGGTGCAAAACTACCAGTACATGAAGCTGGTGGTAATATGGTTGTTGATATAGGTGGCGGAACAAGTGAAGTTGCTGTAATTTCTTTAAATGGTATTGTTGCTTCAAGAAGCCTTAGAACAGGCGGCGATGAATTTGATTTAGCAATTATTAACTATGTTAAAAGAAAATATAACCTATTAATTGGTGATAAATCAGCTGAGATGCTAAAAGTTGAAATTGGTACAGCTAGTAAGATGGACGAGATGTTTATAGATGTTAAAGGTAGAAATCTTATTAATGGTCTGCCAAAGAATATTCAAGTTTCATCAGAAGATATAAGAGATGCCCTAACAGAAAGCCTTGAAAAAATTGTTGAGGCTATAAAAGAAACCCTTGAAAGAACTCCTCCAGAGCTTGCAGCAGATATTATTGATAAAGGAATTACTTTAACTGGTGGTGGGGCATTACTAAAAGGTTTAGATGTATTAATCGAAAGTGAAACAGGAATTGATGTTCATATAGCAGAAGATCCTCTTGATTGTGTAGCTGCTGGAACAGGTTATGTTTTAGATAATATGGATTTATTAGGTGAAGTGTTATCTGATGATATTAAAAAGATATAGTTTCTAACAATTTGCAAG
>CAZVOQ010000016.1:10415-15003 GCA_964628475.1 uncultured Oscillospiraceae bacterium
AATATTTTTATAAAAAAATTAGCTAGGAGGGATAATATGAATTTTAATTCAAAGGCTTTTAAAATAATAGTTGTAACGATTTGTGTATTACTTGGAATAATGATTTATGCTGCTGCAAATAATCAGCTGACTGTTTTACCGCAAAAAATACTAGCTGCAATAGTAACGCCAATTAAATCAGGGGCAACAAATGCATATTATTCGTTTGAAAATTTATTTAATATAGGCGATAATACTTATGAAGAATTGCAAGCTGAAAATGAAGAATTGCAAGAAGAATTAATTCAATTAAGAAAAAAACAAATAGATTATGATAATTTAGTTATTCAAAATGAGCAATATGAAGAATATTTTAAGATAGCTGATGAAAATACTGATATGCAGTATGTTCCAGCTCAAATTATCGGTAGGGATAATTTAGATAAATATTTTAGTTTCACTATTGATAAAGGCGAAAATGATGGGCTGGCGGTGAATGATGTTGTTACAACGCCAGAAGGTCTTGCTGGAGTTATAACGGAAGTAGGGTTTAATTATGCAAAAGTGGAAACAATTTTAAATCCATCAGTTCAAATAGGCGTTTACTCTAGCGAATCACGGGATACTGGTATTGTTTCAGGTAATATTGATTTTAGTAGTGAAGAAAAATGCGTTATGCTATATCTTCCAAAAGATACAGAGCTAAAAGAAGATGATATAATAATCACATCAGGATTAGGCGAAATTTTTCCTAAAGAGATAGTAGTTGGAACAGTTGAAATAGTTGATTTTGATAGTTCGGGTAATTCTAAATATGCTGTTATTAATCCAGCAGTAGATGTAACAGAGATTAAAATGGTGTTTGTAATAGTTGATTTTGAAGAATAGGAGTTTAAATGGATAGAAATAAGATGTTTATAAGGCAGTTTTTAAAATATTCAATTTTAGTTTTTGCTGTTATAATTTTATATATAATTCAAACTACTCCAGGTATGTTTAACTTATTTGGAATAAAGCCGAATTTTATACTACCATTTTGCATAGTTTTAACCTTTTTAGATTACGAAACTCCAATGCTGACTGTTTATATAACTGCAGGCTTTTTAAACGAACTTGCAATGTCACGAATAGTTGGATTTCATACGATTTTATTAGTTGGATTAGCTGTTGTGGGGAATATTATTTCAACATATTATTTTAACCCAAACACTAGAAATACAACCATATATTCTTTTTTATCACTACTTATTATTTTGTGTATTGATTTCTTTTTTGTTTATATTTTAGGAGGATTTCAAGGATTGACTCAGGTGTTTATAGATAAAGTTATATTAACGAGTATCGCCTCAATTCCTTTTATTATTTTATATTATTATTTTATTATTTATGTATCTGATAGATTTAAAAGATACGATGCAAGGTAGTGAGAGGAGTGGATTAAAATTAGCTCAAAAAAAGTTATGAATTCAAGAATTAATGTGCTAATTGTATTAGTGTTATGTGTGTTTTTAGCATTTATAGTAAAGCTAGTTCAACTACAAGTTGTAGATGGAGATGAATACTATGAGATGTCGAATTCAGTTATTTATGTAAATCAAAATATAGATGCCTCAAGAGGCGATATTGTAGACACTAATGGAGAGTATATTGCAACTACTTATCCTATTTTTAATGTAACTTTAAATTCAGTTTACTTTGATTTTTCAGAAGTTAATCAAAGATTATTTGAAGTGTTAGAAATATTAAATACTCAAGGCGAAACAATTAATGATTGGCTGCCAATTAGCTATATGGCGCCATATGTTTTTTTAGAGAATCAAGATTCTGAAATCGCAAGGTTAAAAGAGCATTTAGATTTAAACGTTTATGCAACTGAAGATAATATTATGGACAAGCTTATAGAAGTTTATGAGCTTGAAGAATTTTCAAAAAGCTATCAAAGACAAATAGCAGGACTTAGATACACAATGGAGCGCGAAGGCTTTTCTGCTGCATATCCATTTAATATAGCTAAAGATGTTTCTAGTGAAACTGCTACAATAATAATTGAGTATGCAAGAGAACTTCCAGGAATAGAAGTGATGCAAAGTAGCGAAAGATATTATGAAGATGGAACTCTTATGCCTCATATATTAGGAACATTAGGGCCAATTTATGCTGAGGAATATCCTGATTTAAAAGAAAAAGGATATAAAATGAATGATATCATAGGGAAAAACGGGCTAGAAAAAACCTATGAGGATTATTTAAGAGGCGAGGATGGCTTGGTTCAAATTGAAAAAAATAAAGATGGAACTATTTTAAGCCAAGAAACAACATTAGAACCAAACCCAGGCAACACAATAAAATTGACTATTGATGCTGATTTACAAGCATCAGTAAATGAAATAGCAAAAGAGCAGATGGAATATCTGCAAGCTAGAGAGGCAGGCTGGGGAAAAGAAACATCAGGTGTTTCAATAGTTGTTTTAGATGTTAAAACAGGTGGAGTTCTAGCAAGTTCAACTTATCCAAGCTATGATTTAAACGATTATTATGAAAAATATACTGAATATTTAAACGATGAATTAACTCCTTTATTTAATAGAGCTATCCAAGGAACATATCGTCCAGGTTCGGTTTTTAAAATGGTTGTAGCGTCAGCTGGGCTTCAAGAAGGTCTTATAACTGAAACTAGCACATATCATTGTAAAGGTCATTATGATTATTATACCGTTGCAGAGTGGGGTGGAGAGCTTCCTAGCTGTGCTGGTGGAGTGGCTCACGGAGTTATCAATGTTGAGCAAGCTTTGCAAGTGAGTTGCAACACATTTTTTTATGATTTAGGTAGACGATTAGGCATTGATAAAATTAATGAAATGGCTCAAGCATATGGTTTTGGTGTGGAAACAGGAATTGAAACAGGCGAAAATATAGGGATACTATCAAGTCCGGAATATAGAGAAGAATTAGGGCTTACTTGGAATGCAGGCGATGTTATCCAAGTTTCTATTGGCCAGTTAGATACAACAGTTACAACTTTGCAATTAGCAACGTATGCAAATACTATTGCTAATAATGGAGTTAGATTAAATACTCATATCGTTGAATCAATTGAAGAGTTTGATGGAACGCAAACAGTTTTTGAAACACCAATTGAAACAGTGAATGTAATTGAAGATAATGCAAATATATTCGATACATTAAAAGATGGTATGGTTTTAGCATCAACAACAGGGAATGCTGGATTATTATTGCAAGGACTTCCATATGAAGTGGCAACAAAAACAGGTACAGCACAGGTATCAGGAGATTTATATAATGCAACTATGGTTGCGTTTG
Organism: uncultured Oscillospiraceae bacterium; assembly: GCA_964628475.1. Classification (GTDB taxonomy): domain Bacteria; phylum Bacillota; class Clostridia; order Oscillospirales; family Ruminococcaceae; genus RGIG3102. Next base: position 13,716 of record CAZVOQ010000016.1, read on the forward strand.
GTCCAGCTGAAAATCCAGAGATTGCAATAGCAGTTATAGGAGAAAAAGCGGGTAATGGGTATAACCTTGCTTTTGCTGTTAGAGAAATATTTTTAGCTTATGATGAATTGAAATTACAAGGAATGAGCGAAATTGACTAAAATTTTACAGAAATTTGTATAAATAATCAACTCATTGATATTGTTAAACATAAAAATATGTGTTATACTATATTGTAGAAAAATATATAGTATGTATAGCGATTAAAAAAAGAATAGAAGAGGTTATAATGGCAGAAATTGTTATGATAGCTTCAGGAAAAGGCGGCACAGGAAAAAGCACATTTTCAGTTTATTTTGCAAATGAGTTAGCTTTATTAAAAAAGAGAGTTTTATTAGTAGAACTAGATGTTGGGCTTCGTAGCTTAGATGTGATTGCCGGTATTACCCAGAAAGCTATATATGATGTTGGAGATGTTTTGCTTGGAAGGGCAGATGTAAGTAAAGTTTTAGTAAAATCTAATATAAGTAGTAATCTTGATTTTATTTGCGCTCCATATAAAGATGAGAAACTTCCATTTGAAAATATTAAAAATTTAGTAAAAGATGTATATGAACAATATGATTATATAATATTTGATACAGCAGCTGGCGTTGGAGATGCTTTTTTAGCAGCTTTAAATGTTAGCAATTCAGCAATTTTAGTAATAACAGCGGACTTAGTTAGTGTAAGAGATGCAAAATTAGTTTCAGATGCAATTTATAGCGCAGGAATCACGAACATTAAATTTGTGGTTAATAAATTTTCAAAATCACTTTTTTCAAAAACAGATTTTAGAGATTTAGATGAAGTTATAGATGAAGTTTCGGCTCAATTAATTGGGATTATTCCTTATTCAGAGCTAGTGATTTCATCATCACAGCAAGGAAAAGGACTGCCAAGAGATTCACTTGAAAAAAAAGTGTATACTGCAATAGCAAACAGATTTACAGGAAAATTTATTCAATCGCTTATAAAATGATTTAGGAGGTAATTATAATGAATATAGCATTAATAGCTCATGATAAAAAGAAAGAACTTATGGTACAGTTTTGTATCGCTTATAGTGGTATATTAGCAAAACATAATGTTTTAGCAACAGGAGTAACGGGGAAAATGGTTGCAGAATCAACTGGACTAAAAGTTCATAGATTCTATAGTGGCTCACAAGGCGGCGACCAGCAAATTGCTGCAAGGCTGCAATATAACGAAATAGATATGCTACTATTCTTTAGAGATGCTATTTCAGCAAAGCCAACAGAACCAAATG
>CAZVOQ010000017.1:0-14604 GCA_964628475.1 uncultured Oscillospiraceae bacterium
TTACATCGATAACTTCCTCTTTCAATTGCTTTTCTAGTAAAATTTTATTGATTTCAACTAATTTTAAATCAATAGCCTCTTCAACAGCAAACCTCACATCGTTTGCTAAAGCTCCCATAATTGGTCTTTCTTCAGCTGAAAGTTTACCCATTTGCTTTAAAATAGCTGTGATTTCACCCTTTTTACCAAGCACTTTTATTCTAATATCTTCTAAACCTGATAATTCAGTTGCTAAATTAATAGCTAAAAGTGTTTCATTTTTAATGTTTTCTAATTGCTGTTTCATTTTTAAAATCATTCCTTTCTTTGAGTTTTACACATTTTCTTTTTCGTTTTAATAATTATAAAATATGTAAAACTCAAAGCTTGAAAATATGTAAAATTAAAATATCCTTTTATTTTATTATTTTCAAATAAAAAAGCCCCTTTTTCATTTGAAAAAGGGACGAAGTTTTCTCCGTGGTACCACCCAAATTTTTATGATATATCATCATAAACACTCTTAATGCATATAACGGTGCAAACCGGCACAGCCTACTAAATTTTTTCAGCCTGCTTCTCATAAGGGAACTTGGGTTTATAATCAGTATGCTTTTCCAGCTAACAAGCACTCTCTATAAAAAATATATAAACTTACTTTTCTTATTCACAGAATTTAACTTTTATATTATAATATAAAACTAAGCAGTTTGCAATAGATATAAATAAAAAAAGAATAAATTTGCATTAAATATGATTATTATATATAATATATATATCTAAGGGGAGGTAAAATTTATGTATGGAATCGGTGTAGACACCACAACTATTTCAAGAATTGAAAAAAGTATGAACAGAGAAAGCTTTATATCTTGCGTTTTTGGCGAAAATGAAAGAAAATCATTTATATCATCAGAAAAAACTAAATTTCCCTCTCTAGCTGCAAATTTTGCTGCAAAAGAAGCTTTTTCAAAAGCACTTAGAACTGGGGTAAGAGGATTTAATTTAAATGAAGTAGAGATATTAAGAGATGAAATTGGAGCTCCTTATTTTATATTTTCTGGCAGAGCTAAGGAAATAATGCAAGCTAATAATCTTTTGGCAATGGTTTCATTAACGCACGAAAAAGATAGCGCAACGGCTTTCGTTGTACTTTATAAAAAATAAATTCAAGAAAGGCAGCTATAAAGCTGCCTTTTAGTTTTATGCTATTTATTTTTTATATTCTTCTAACTCTTTAATTAATAATTCTAAAACTTCTTGATTGATGGTGTAGAACACCCATCTGCTCTCTTTTCTGCTTGACACAACTTCGCTATCGCAAAGGATTTTCATGTGATGTGACAGAGTAGATTGTCCAATATGAAGATTTTCTAAAATATCACCAGCGCAAAGCTCGCCTTCTTTTAAAAGGTCCATTATTTTTAATCTATTCTCATCACCTAAGGCTTTTAACACTCTTTCACGTTTAGTCATTTCTCTACCCTCCTTTAATCTTTTCCATAGCTTTTAAAAATCCGCTAATCTTATTTACATTTGCAATACTACTGATATGCATATGTTCTACTATTATTTTAACCTAAACTTGTTTCTAAATCATTACATTTCCATTAATTTTTATATATTCTTTTTTAAATATGTATAGAAATGTATATTTATTTAATATAATCGTATGCATAACTACCATAACTGCTAGATTTTTTAGGCTCTGTTAAGTCTTCTAAAGTTGGCAGTTTTACATTTTGTCCAAAATTATAGTTTGGTACATAGCTTCCAGTGCTAGTGCTAGTTTTTGTATTTGCAGTATTTAAATCGCTTTCATAAGATTTTATTGCACTTTGCATTGATTTATTATAAGCCTCTTGCTCTTTTCTAAGTTCCTCATCTCTATTTTGAATTAATTTATTTAATTCATTTAAAAAGAATGATTCTATTTCATTTCTTTGGCTTTGATAATCTGTTTCAATTTTCATGCTTTGAGTTTGATTAGCACCCCCATCAAGTCCTGTTTGGGCAAGGTTTGCAGGCAATACATCTAATTTTTTCTCTTTTTGTATATATTGTTCTTGCAATTCTTTTTCTCTAGTAGCGTCTAAATCTTTTTTCGCTGTATTAAAATCTGTGTTTATAACAGCCAAATCATCGCCATATTTTGAATTTAAGCTTTGAGTTTCATTTAAAAATTCGCTTTTAACCATATTTGTAACATCATAGCTATTCCCAGATGATACATATTTGTATTGATCTTGCGATGGTAATACCCAGCTTTTAAATTCATTAGTGTTCATGCTTTTAGTATTTTGCTGTTTTTGAATATCATCTATTTCCTCTTCGCCTATTTCTTGATATTTACCATCAACATACTCATAATTGTACTTTGCCATCTTCCTCCTCCTTAACTTCTTGTAGTTCCTGTTTCATAATCATAAAAATTTCATTTACAAAATCTTCTAAAATTTTAGCTGTTATAATCGGTTGTAAAAATTTTGGCAAAAAACTATTTAATTTCCCGCAAACATAGCTTAATTTTTCTTTACCTAATTTTGTCCCTACAATATTTTCTTCTGCAAATAATATGCAATCAAAAACAAATTCTATAACCTGTGTTCTGGTTAGCTGTTTATCTAAAATTAATCTAAAAATTATATAAACAGCTGCTAAAACCAAAACAATCACTAAAATAATTAGTAATACTATTTTAACATCCATACTTTCCCTCATCTCTTTTAATAATCACTTCTTCTTTGTGATATAATTTTTTGTTCATGTTTTTTTAAAGCTTCTTCAACCTCTTTAAAATCTGCCCAAGCAGCCGATAAATCCCCATTAAAAAACTCTTGTTTTTCATCTAACTTTCTTATGCCTTTAACTAGCCAAAACAAAAGCCTGCCCATTGCTTTTTTCCACTGCTGAACAATTTCATTATATTCTTGAGCTTCTGCATGCCTTTTTCTTTCTTCTTCTATCCTTGCTTTTTCTCTTTTCTCTTGCTCTATCTCTCTTTTTTCTTGCTCTAGTTTTTGTTTTACTAAAGCTTTATTAAAAGCAAATTTTAATATTGTTCCAGCTATTCCACCCAGCGTGCCTGTTCCAAAAAGAATTAAAAGCATATTTTGTGTAAAATCATTAAAATTAACTTCCACTTACACCTCGCTACTAACTTATCAATTTATAAATCAAATCGCTAAGCCCTAAAAATTTATCCAAACTTTCTAAAATATAATTTATCAATTTAACCTCCTTTTAGTTTTGTGATTAAACTTGAAATATCATCAATTAGCTTATTATAATTTAAAATTTCATTTTCTAATTCTGTTATAGTTTGTAATGCAGCATAGTATTTTTCTTTATAGTTATCAATATCTTCTGGAGTTTCAACTTCATTAAAATCACTTGTGCGCTTCCAATTATAATTATAACTTGGATTATCAACATTTAATATTTCTATAACATCATCGCCTAAAATAAATAAATCATATAAATGATTTTGATTTTCACTAATCCACACCCCATAAGAATTTTGAAATTGACTAGCGCTTTTCCATCTACCTTTGCCGCCTTCTATATGCACATGAGTTGCAAATCTATTAGGATTTCCGCTGCCCATTCCACCTTCATCATAAAAGTAGTAGCCTTGTGGATATGTTTTTCCTTGTTGCACATTAAAACTACCATCGTGTATAAATAATAAATGGCAGTAATCTTCAGTTCCATCTGAGAATTTAACTGGCGCAGTGCTTTCTATGTAAAGTTCTCCATTAGCGCCACTTCTAGCGCGAACAACTTTAAAATCAAAAGGCGCATAAAGTTTATCACTTCCTGTATCTTTTCCACCAAAATCCATAGCTAAACTTCCTTTGTGAGAGTATGAGCCATATTCCCCTTGTGTAACTCTTAGGTACTCCATAGGGAATTTACATAATTGTGCCATATCTACTTCTCCTATTAATCATTTAAAATTAGTTCATAAAAATTTGTGGTATAATTAGCTGCATTAGCCTCTGATACAACAATAACACTTACCCTATATTCCCCACTAAGTTGAGAAACATCTATCGTTGGTGATGTGCTGTATACAACCTTGCTATCAACCACTATAGTGTTATCATCTTTATTTAAAACTCTTAAAAAATGCTGATTTCTAGTAGCCGACATTCCTGCTGTTATTGTGCTTTTATTAGTTAAATCAACTTTTTCAAAAATCACATTAGAAGCAGATCCCGTACTAGTCATATAAAAAACGCCGTTCTCTTCATTAAAAACTGTTGTTGAACTTGAATGCGAAACATCAATCCATTTATCCCAGTATAAAATTTTATTATACAAAATATAATTTCCAGTAAATAATTCGCCTATCCATTTATCTTTTACATAAGCTTCAAAGCTTGTTTTTTGCCAGCTATCATTTTTCCATATATTACACTCTTTTATACTTACTTCTAGCGTATTTTTTGTATCAGCATAAACAAATACAGATTTTTTTTCATCTATTATAAAATAAACATCATTATCCTCTTTTACATCTGGTAGTGTATATCCAATTTTATAATTTATTTTTTTATTATCTGGAAATGTTTCTTTTATCCAAATTGTATTATTTTTTGGTGATTCTGGGCGCTCTAATCCGCCAACGACTGTTATAGCAATTCCAGTACCACCACTATTAAAATTTATTGTTTTATTTACCTCATCAATAATAAAGCTATACCATCTTTTATTAACTAAGCTTATCTCTGAGATTTCACCTAGTTGAACATTATAATTAACTCCTAAAATATTAAACGTTGAATATGTATTGCTATCAGTAGCTCTAAATTTTCCATTTTCACCTTCTCCAGTTAATATGTCCAATAACTGTGTATATGTGTTAATCCCATTATCGCTAATTATAGATTTATCAACATATCCTTGCGATTGTTTTTCATTTTTTGCAAAAACAGCCTTTGTCATATCGGCAGAGCTAATTTCCAGCACTTTTTCGTTTATAGCTGTATCTGTTTGCATTTTGCTATAAATATTTTCATTAACATAATCAATCACTTCATTATGTTTATCTGCAATAAAATTTGGAAGCCTGTCAAATTTTTGTTTATTTTCAGTTGAATTGCCATCTAAAATATCGCTAGCTGAAATTATTCCATAGTTTTCTTTATCAAAATCTGTAACTTTCATATTTTCTAAACTCATAATTTTACCTTCCTTTCTTTAGTATATTAAAATCATTTAATATAGTTGATAGGGGTATAGCATTTTATAAAATTAAATATACCAAATCCTTCATTTATCTCCTCGTTGTAAAACACAAATTGCAATGCGACATATTTTTTTATTTTATGTTTTATAACAATGGTTCTTGCATTATCGTTTGAAATAAATGTAAATCTATTAAAATCTATATAATTAAAATCTAATATCCCTGCAACATAGTTTAAAATACTTTTTTCTTTTGTGATTTCTAGCGTTTTATATCCTATTTTTATAGATGATCTAATAACTGGCTTTAAGGTTAAAACACAGCCTTTTTTACTTAAAGTTTTACTCATAAGGCCTAAATCGTCATCATCCATCTTTGTCGACCAAACAGCTTTAATTGCTCTATCATCATCAGAGAATCTAGTCATGCCTTCATCATTTGATTTAAAAACGCAGATTTTGCCGTCTTTATCGCCAAAATACAATAAATCATCAATATTCATAAAGCAGTTTGCATATATTCCTTGCCAAAAATAAGCCTCATAAACAAAACTATTATGCATCTCAATCTCACTTTTTTGTTTTGAATCTAATAAATAAACATTCCCATTTACACAAATTAGATAATATCCTTTCCAAACATGGGCAACTGCATTTTCTAAATTTTCTTCTTTAGTTAGCCTATTATCAATAAAGTGTGAGCGATTTTGCAATGTTCTTTCGGCTGTTATTGTGTTGCTAGTTATAGCGTATATTCCACTTCTTGATAAAAACAATGGCTCGTCAACTAATTGAGCAAAGCTATTAGCAGAAACAGCTCCAATACCCGTTATACTTCCTTGCAGTGTAAAATAAGTTTTATCGTCTTCGCCTTTATAAGGCGTTCTTAAAAAAATAGTTGTATCTTGATTATTATCCTCTTTAACAATTATTAAATGCTGTCCTATTTTTCCATATCCCATAACTTTTGTATTACTGCTGCCAATGATATTGTAATCTGATTCAGCAAAATAAGTAGGATCGCCTGTAGAAGAAAACCAGTCATAGGCTGGATATTCTTTATTTCCTGTTATAAAAACTCTTGTATCAGAGCCAAGCCCATAAAATGTGTGCACATTACAGCCTAATATTTTCTTTTCGTTTTCAGCGTTATCAACAGCATAGGTTATAAAAACATTATCCTCACCCTCAACACTGCTTTTTACAGGTGCTGTTTTAAAAATAACCTTGCCTACTTCTCTGTCAACTGTAAACTGATTATCCTCTGTATATTCCGTTATAACCTTATCTGCGCCTTCAATTTCAACCTTTACTTTTTCACTTGAAATATTTTCTAAGTATAAAAAATATTCTTTTGACACTCCATCAGATAAAAACTTTTCACATCTTTTTTTCTGCATTAAATTTACCGGCTCTAATGCTGCACCCTCACCTTTTGGAGATTTTGCAATTAGCGTTGTTGGGATATATGCAATTTCGCTAACGTTTTTTATTTCTTCATAATCCCAAACTAAAAACTCTCTACCTGTTAAAATAAAAGCCTTTGTTTTATCATCGTGAGCCATAAAAAATATAGAAGATTTTTCTTCGTTTAATCCCTCATAAATTAAAGATATTTCATTATCAATTATCTTATACAGCTTATTTTTAGCATGAACTAAAATTATTTCCACGCCATCAATACTGCCATTTGCCATGGCAAAAATCGGCTTTTCAACCTCAAACAATGTTTTAAATCCAACTCTTTTTTCTGGCTGTCCTGATTTATCTGAAATCATATTCACGCTATAAGGCGAGCGCCTTTTATCAACTAAAATTGCATCTTGAGAAAAATCAACGCCAAGAAATTCATCATAAACCTTTGTTCTAAGCTTTCTCGTTGGGCTAATTTTTATAGGCATTATATTTCAACCCCCATTTCAATTTCAGCAGTTTTAATTGCCCCTTCTAATTTTAGTTTACTAAGCTTTAATTCATAATCATTATAATAAATATCAGCTTTTGTTGGATCATCATCTCTATACAAATAAAAAGCGGCTAAAAGTGGGAGTAGCATTTTAACTGCAACATCAAAATCAAAAACAAAGTCATCTTCTGTATTTGTATTAACTTGGATTGGCACTATTTGATAAACAAAGGTATATAATCCTTTTGAATACACAATAATTGTATTATTTAAAAGCTGGGTATAATCTTTATACTCTTCACTTTTATCTAAAACTTCATACCCATCGCTATTTTTTTGATACTTTGTTGTTTTATATATTTTTTCAAGTCTTAAATAGTCTGCATCTGATTTTTTTAAATTTATTGCCCCTGATTTTTCTAACACTTCAAAATCTAATGATTTTAAAAATGGCTTATATTCAAATGAAATAGCATTAATGCTTCTATTAATAGCAGTCAATAAAATATTTTCATCTTCTGCATAGCTTTCATTTGTTTCAAATCCTAAAGATAAGATTTCATTTTTAAGCTCTTTAAAAGTCATCTTCACTCTCCTTTCTTTAATTAAGATAAAAGCAGTTAAATATATTTTGCTTTTTCTAATAAATCTTTCACATGCTTTGAAACGGTGTAGTCTTTGCCTTTAATAAACGTTTCTTCTTTTGAATTAACGCAAATTTTAACAATCTCATCATTTTTATTTAGCATATCTTTTGGAATACGAATTGTGTATTCTCCTTGGTTATTTTTTTGCTTTGTATTTTGAGTTTTAATATCTATAATATTATTCATTTTATTCCCTTTCTTTTATATGGTGGCTCTTTTAAGAGCCACCTATTATTTAATTTAAATTGTTGCAGCTGTATCTATTCTAACTATTGCCATTTCATTTAATCTTTTAACAGCCATTAATGCTTTCCAGCCAGCAGATGCTCTTTGTTCTAGCGGATCTGCAGACCCTGATGAGCCTGCATCTTTAACGATAACTTTTGGGCTAGATGAGTTTCCACCTTCTAAATCAACACAGCCATAAGCATCTTTTGCAATGATAACTGTTGAGTGAATATCAATATTATTTGCATTAGTTAACACCTGTGTGTTTGTAGTATCGATAAATCTTACTCCGTGAAGTTTTCCTATTTCGCCTTTTTCAATATTAACGCCACCATTATATTTACTAACATCTTGCCATAGCGGATCTTTTTGTAAATCATACGCAACATTATGATTAATAAATCCATAGTAATAGCCATTATCCATAGCTTTTGCATTTGAATTTCTTAAAGTTCTAACAGCTTTTTGAATAAGTTCAGCTGTCATAACATCTGTTTGAAGCAAATCATCAATATCAGTTTTTTTGTTTGGATACTGAACATTTGTCCCGCTTGAAACTTCTCGCATTGCAATAGTATCTAAAGTTAATGCCGCTTGCTCTCCTAAAACTGCCGCTGTTTCAACTAAAACAGGATCTACTCCTAATAAATTTAATTTAGATGATATTTTAACAAAATCACCATACTCTTCAAGTGGAACAGTAACATTTGTTATATCTAATGATTTACCATCAGGTGTAACGCCTTCTGTTAGTGGTGTAGTGCTAACGTCTAGCGAGTTAAATCTTCTAAAATTCACCTGTCCACCATTGTTTTTTGGAACAGTTCTTTTTTGCCCATGTTTTAGCCAAACTAGATTTGGCACTAATCTTTCTAAAAGTGTTCTGTCATAGAAAACTGCATTTTCTGCTGTTAAATTTTTATAAGTTTGAATTTCTGCCATATTATTTTCCTCTTTTCTTTTTATTCATTATTTTTTACATCAATTCGCCACGCATTGCTTTTTCAATTTCTTTTAAAAACTGATTTCGTGGCATTTCTTTATATCGATTTGATTTTTCGATATTGTCTGTTTGTTTAATATCTCCAGTTGTCGGTGGTGTTTTTTTATTTTGATTAATTGCTGCTAACACAACGTTTATTGGAATATTTTGATTTCTCAGTGCAAAATATGTATTTAAATCCATATCCTCTAATGAATTAACAGAATTATCAATATTTTTAATCTCCATTAATTCTTTTTGCATAAGCATATTTACTAAAACATCTTTTAAAGCTTTATTTTCTCTTTTTAAAGCCACTATTTCAGATTGATTTTCAGTATGCATAGCCGGTTTTGCTTTTTCTAAAGCAATTTGTTCTTTACTTTTAATTTCCTTTTCCATAAATTCCTCATTTCTTATAAGTTAGTTTTCCTTTAGATTTTCTATCTCTTTTTTAGTATCTTCCTCCCCTCTTTTATTTAAAATCCTTTCAAGGTCCGCCTTTGGTATTGAAGAATTATTATCTAAAGTGCTAACATACTCATTAAAAGTAATCGCTCCTTTAGAAAATAAATTATCTAGCGAAAGCTGCCTGCTTAGACGGCTGTAAGGATCTATTGGCGAAACATCAATACGAAGTTTTATATCTTTATACATAAAATCTTCCCTACTAATATTTTGTCCATTTTCTAATTTTAAGTTTTTAGGGCTATAAACATTCAACATATTCTGCCACACTATTGCTGTGTCTTCTAAAAACTGTTTAAAGGCTGAAATATGTTCATTAAGCGGCACAGCTGATTGATCTCTTGCTGCTTTTATCGCCTCACCACTAGCCTTTGTAGGATCTATTTGCCCTGTTGCAGCATCTCCTGCACCTTCAAGTTCTCTTGTTAGAGAAATTAATTCATTTTGTAAATACTGTGCATCTGGAGAAATCGAAACTGGTTTTAAATAATCAATAAGTGTGTTGATAGGATTTTGCACCTGATTTTTAACGCCTATTAATCCTCCAATACTGTCTAAATTTTCAATTTTCGAAACTCTATCTTTATCGTAAACTAGAGTTGGATAAGCAAATTTTTTAGTTATAAGCGCCCTTCTTGTAGCTGTTTTATTAACCTCAATTTGATTTTCAATTAAATGCTCAACCCCTGAAAGCCCTCTTACTGAGCCTATTTTTTCTTCCCATTTCATTTGCGAAACAGGATAAACTTTTAAGTTTTCTACTAATTTCATAGGCGAATACACAACATCTCTTGTACATCTTAAGAATAAAAGCCCTTCATCAGTTTTTTGAAGATACAATATACTTGTGCATTTTCCGTTTTTAGTTTGAACTTCATCATTTGTGTTATGAAACTCTGAATCCGCCACTTCATCTGCTTTAATTAAATCTATCTGTTCTTTTGAGATTTTATTTTCTTTTGCAACTTTTTTTATATAATCAACCGGCACACGCTCCTGAATAATAATGTATTCTTGCGATTGCAAATCCATATTTTGCTCATTTGAAAAGAATATTTTACTCGGATCCACAACTCTATTTTCTAAAACTAATTCTTTATCATTTTCATCTTTTGAAAAGAATGTATAAAGATAAACATCTCCAAAAATAAAACTCCTTTTAATAATATCCCAGCTAATTTTATCGAATTTTGATTTTTCCCATTGCCTTTTTGAAAATTCAGTCAAGTAGTTTGTAATAGTTTGTAATTTTTCATCTTTACTAAATGTGCTAAACACAATTTGCATACCGCTTTGTGCAATCATTGAAATTTTATATCTGCCTATTGGTTTTATAAAATTTAATGTAATTAAAGGATGGTTTTGCTTTTGCAATCCTTCCCATTGTCTACCCTCATAGAAATTCAAATTTCTTTTACAAGTGTTAAAAATATTATTTTTTCTATGATGCGATAGTCCGTCTTCATATCTTTTCCAATATATATTTTCTATTTTTCATTCCTCCTTATTCCTTAAATGTTCCATTATATTCATCAATACTTTTTAAAACATTTAAAAATTCTTCATCAAAAACTTGTTCTTCATCTTCTTTTTTTATAAAATCAAACGAAGTTAGTGGCTGATTTTCTCTTATATTTTTTGCATCGGTAACACCTAGCCTATAAGCAAAAATAATTAAAAATCCTACGCACACCGAAACTAAAACATTCACTAATACCAAAATATAAAAAACTCCTTTCCTTTATAAATTTCAAGGTTTGTCTACATAATCTTCTCTAACGTATAATGCTATTAATAATGCCATCACTAAATCATCATGGCAGCCATTAGCCGCCTCTATTCTTCCAGAAGAATTTTTAATAAATGTGAGCATTTCATTTAGTGTATCCTTATCAGTTATAAAACTCACATCTTTTCTTAAAAGGCGAATACCATTTGATATTAATAATGGTCGGGTGAATTTATCTGTTAAAAAGCCATAGCTAAAAACTGGTTTTTCATTTATGGTATCCAGACGTTTTCGCATATAGATATTAGAATAATTTAATCTTTCTAATTCTTTATTTGGATATGATGAAAAATTTGCCTCTACAACTATTAATGCATCATTAAATAATTTTCCAAGGCAAAAAATCTGCTTTGCAAATAAATCCTCATCATAACTTTGATATAATCTTGCCACTTGTTTTTTTGTTTTAACGCTTATAACTTGTGCAGCAAATTTATCAGCACCATCCCCTGCTATATCAGCACCAATAATATACATCTCATCTTTAATTGGATACTCATAAATATTAATTCCACCATTTTCAAAATCCACCCACTTTATATTTAAAAGAGTTGATAATTCTTCTGTGTAAATAAAATCGCCTTTTCTTAAAGGGGATAAATCTTCTTTTAATTTATTGCTAATTAAAGTAGAGTTAAACACTCCATCCCCATAAACTCCCCAATTCCCAAGGCAGTAAACTTGATAATAATAAGGATCTGTAATCTTAAAATTTTCAAGCTGACTTTTGTAGTCATCATCTAAAAATTCATTATCTTTATAAGTTGTGTGGCAGATAAAAACATTTTCTTCTTTATAATCGAAAAATCTTTCTTTTAGCCAATGCGAAACGCTAATTGGATTAAAAGTTATAACCATTTGTTTTTTACTTTTTCCACCACGCAATCTTAAATTTAATTGATTAAAATCTTCTCTTTTAACCTCGCTTGCTTCCTCTATCCATATATGAGTCATCTCCCCATTTTTAAAAGTTATCGATTTTAATTTTTCAACGTCGTCTAGCCCATAAAATATAATTTGATTAGAATTCAAACAGCTAATACGCATATCGCTTTGATTAATTTTAAATAAGCTTTCAAGCCCCCAACTTTCAATGATTTGCAAAAACTGAGCAAAGGTTGAATCGCGATTAGTTTTCCCCACCGCCCTTACTACTAAAAGATTAAATCTTTTTTCTTTTAATATTTTATAAATAAATCTTTGTGCACAAAAGACGCTTTTGCCACTGCCTGCACCCCCATAGAAAATTAAAAATCGCTTATCATTTTCTAAATGCTCTAAATAAACCTTGTTAAAAACACTTTTATTGATTTCCACATTCATATTCTCTCACTCTTTTAAACTAACTATAATCTTTTGATTGCTTTCATTAGTTTGATTGTCCTTTAATTCATTTTCCAAAATAAACTTTGCTCCTTGCGAAAGTGTTTTATCATACAAGGCTTTATTATTAATATCCTCTAATCTTAATAGGCAAAGATTAATCGAAAACCCTAGTTTCTCATCTTTTTTTAAAGATAAAAATGTTTCTTTGCTATCAAATCCTAGATAAATAATAAGTCCTGCAAGCGTTGGCAACTCCTGACTTTTAAAATATTCATTAGCTTTTTCGTATAACTGCTTTGATGATGTGTATTTTACATTTTTCAAATTATCAAACCTCCCTCGTAAATAAGTGTAGTATAGTATAGCTAGATTTTGCATTAAGTGAGTATTTTCTCAAAGTTTGTATACTATGCACGAACAGAATAATGTTTTGTACTCAAAAAGGTACGTCAAAAAAAGTCGAACTTTGTCGAATAAAGAAATATTAATTTTCCCCTGTAAATTTATTTCAAAAATTTGAAATAAATTTATGCAAAAAAAATAAAGCTAGATATAAAATCTAGCTTTATTTAGGTTTAATTATTCAGTTTCTAGTTCAACGTTTTCTTTTTTCTTTTTTGAAAAGTATGCCACTAGTATATTAACTAATGTTAATATTGCTGTTATTAATGTGTATTGGTCAATTAAAATCATTGGCAAATTCATATTTTGAGTTCTAATAAACAATATAATTGATAACACTGCTGGGATAATTCCTAGAAGTTTTAATAAACGTCTATTTTTAATAGCCTTTTCTTCTTCATCTTCTTCGTCTTCTTTATTTTTTCTTAAAGATTTTAAAAGTAAAACAAATCCGATAATTGAAGTTAGAATAGTTAAAATTAAGTTTACTAAAGCCCAAGAAGCATTTTCAGCAAATGGAATTTGTGAATCATCGATATTAACTTCTGGATTTTGTTCCGCTGAGCTTTCTTCTTCTAGCTCTGGCTCTGGAGATGTTTCTGGAGCAATCGGAGGATTTGTAGGGCTAGGCGGTGTCACTGGTAAAACTGGTATTGCTGTTACTAAATTTGTAATAGTAATCCAGCCATTATTTAATATAACATCATAGTTTGCATCTTCTATAAAATTAATGTAAATAGGATAAGTTTGCCCTGCCGTTTCGCCTTCCTGTCTGTATAGATTATATTTTATATTATCTTCACCTAACTCACCTACAACAGTAGCTGTAAATATTGGATCTTGTGTTCCTGTCACTTTGCTGTATCCGCCAACTGAAATATTCATTGGTGCAGGAGTAATATTTGCATATAATTTGCTATTTTCTGTTTCTTCTTCTGTTATCGGTGTTTCTGATTCTTCTTCTGTTTCAATTATGCCAATAATAACTTCTTCAAAGTTTTTAACTTGCATTTTCACTAAAACATTAGTAGACTCTAAAACATCTTTAATTTCAGGCATTTCTATAGTGTAAGTTTCTCCATTATCAATGCTATATGAGTAAACTATATCTTCTATATCAACATCTATTTTCTCGCCCTTACTATTTTCAAAAACTGGAATTAATTCTTGAATAACTCCATGGCTATTTGCATCATATACGCCTGTGTAAGCTGTTGCAGATAATGAGGCACCAGTACTTAAAACAACTTCATATGCGCCACCTTCTGCACCTGCATCGATTCCAACATATTTGATTGTGTAGTTTTCTGTTTTATTAGGTGCATCAATTTTTGATGTTATTTCGTAAGAATTAGCATCAGCAGAATTTGAAACATCTACCGCTTCAAACACATCTTTTATTTCGCCTTTTAGCCACTGAATATCATCTTCAAATTTAAAGCCTTCAGCTTTATAATCGATTTCTTTAATATCTTCGCCAAACTCAACTTCAACTGGTAAAGCCGAAACAACTAGTTCACTAGCGATTACTTCCATAACTCCTGCAACTGTGTTGTCGGCAATAAATGTATAGTTTTTCGATTCTAAATTCGATACAGATTTTTCATCTAATACTATATTATAATTCCCAACATTTCTATTTTCTTTAATTGCATCGTTGTAAGAAGTATTTAAAATAATGTTT
>CAZVOQ010000018.1:0-14575 GCA_964628475.1 uncultured Oscillospiraceae bacterium
TTATAAAAAAAGTATATTTAATAAAATTAAAAATAATTGACTTCTAAAATTAAAAAACCTGATGAAAATAATTCATCAGGTTTTTAATTATTTAGTGTTATATGCTGAAGGTATCCAAGGATGAGTTTGTTTTAACTCGTCTGTAAATTCTTTTAATTCTGCCATATTTTCAACTATTTTTTCTATCTCTAATTTCTCAACTAAAGTATCAATTACTTTTCTTCCTTTTAGAGCCATTTCATTTCTTGTTTCTTCATCTGGAATAGCTGTAGTTGGCATATGATCACTTTGCTTTTTAAAATAATATCCAATACTTCCACTTTCATATGCTTGTGAGCTAACTTTTTTAAATTTTGCAACTGAAGATTCGCTCATTTTTGAAAACTCAGTAGTAAGTGGAACATCTTCTAGTCTTCCTAGTATATCGTATGCTCCTACAAAAGCACTATCAAAAGTTTTCATCATATCTAACGGATTATCAGTTTCACCCATTATTAATTTTCCATTTTTCATCAGAGCCATCGTTGTATCAATATATAATATCGGTACACCTGTTTCATCAAAAAAATCTCTAACCATAGCACTACAAGTCAGATGTGCAGGTCCATGCAAACTAACATAAATTTGCCTTTTAAAGCCTTGCCTTAATAAAGAATGTGCAATTCCCATTAAATAATCTATGCCTTGTCTTACGCTAACTTGCACTGTACCGCGTCCACTAGCTGTTGCTCCGGCATAAAAATATGGTAAATTCGTTAATACTAATGCATTGCATTTTTCAGCTAATTTTAAAGCCACTGCCTCACTTATAACCGTTTCGCAGTCTAAAGGAAGTCCTCCATGCATTTCAACAGTTCCCACTGGCACGATAATAGTATCATTATCTTTTAAATATTCTTCCACTTCGCTATTTAATAGTTTAGAATAAATTCTCGTTCTCATAAATCTCTCCTTATATACTCTCTTTTGTTACTATATTATTTTTAAAATCTGAAATTTTTGCTCTGATTTCTGGAGTTATATTCCACACAAATTTAAATGAAACCCAGCACAGTAATAAGAAAACAGCAGGAGTTAAAATAACTAACCCTTTAATTGTATTTAAAACACTCTCAGTTTGCTCAGGCGCATTAGGAACATATCCTATTACTCCAAGCAATGCAACAGCTAAAGATGAACCAATTGCTTGCCCTATTCTTCTCATTAAATTGAATGTTCCGTAAATAGAGCCTTCGGTGCGCTTACCTGTAACGTATTCATTATAATCTATAGCTTCACCAACCATACCCCATTGCATTGCCACTGTAACGCCAGAGAAAGAAGCTGCTGTAATGGCGCCAACCATATAAATATAAGGATTGCTTGGAAGCATAAATAAAATTATATATAGTGCAACTGCTATAAGCTGAGTTGTTCTAACTGTTTTTTCTAACCCGATTTTTTTACTTATATTAGGTAATACTAATAAAAACATTAAGCTAACGGGCATTCCTACAAACATAGCAAGGCTCATTAAAGGCAGTGCCCCTAAAACATCTCTATACATATAAATTCCAAGTGTTGTACCAACATATTGAGAGATTGTGTAAAATAAGCCAACTAAGCATAATGCATTAAACGCTCTATTTTTCTTAAATACTACTAATATATCCGTTAATTTAATATTATCTGCATCTGCTTCAGTTGTAACTTTTAAATTTCTTTCTTCAGTTAGTTTAGCACTAAATAAACAAGAAACTAATCCAATTACAGAACAAACAGTGATGCCTAATGAATATCCTAAAGCTGGATTTTCGCTTGTAGTTTGAATAATAATTGGAAAAGCCATCAATGGAAGAAGATTTCCTATCATCGCTCCAATTCCTCTAGCTGAGGATAGAGTTGCTCTTTCTCCATCATTATTTGCCATAGCCGATAATAGTGAGCCATAAGGGATATTAAACATAGTGTAGCTTGCTTCATAAATTATGTATGTTACAAATGCAACTAAAACTTTAGCCATTCCATCAACATAGTTTGGCGTAGTGTACATTAATACTGCTGCGATTGCCAACACTGGTGCTGATTTAAACATCCATGGGCGAAATTTTCCTTTAGCACTTTTAGTTTTCGCGAA
This sequence comes from uncultured Oscillospiraceae bacterium, assembly GCA_964628475.1. Taxonomy (GTDB): domain Bacteria; phylum Bacillota; class Clostridia; order Oscillospirales; family Ruminococcaceae; genus RGIG3102. The sequence goes on from CAZVOQ010000018.1 coordinate 2,117, forward strand.
CGCTTTATCCAGTAATGCTCCCATTAAAGGATCATTTATTGCATCCCAAATTCTAATAACTAAAAACATTGCTGCTACTGATGCAGTTGAAAGTCCTGCAACTTCTGTGTAATATGGAGTTAAAAAAGAACCCATAATTGCAAATGTCATACAGCCACCTAAGTCGCCCAATGCATAGCCTATAATATGCGATTTTTTAAGACCATTTGATTGATTAGTTTTGTTCATAAAAATACCTCTTTCTTCGTTTTTTTATTTTTTTATATTAGCTTAATTCCATTATATCACCTAATTTTCACATAAAATATGATTTTCTAGCAAAATATATTGCAAATATCGCAATATAATTGTATTATATTAATAGTATTTTAATAATAAGTTAATAAATATTGTTTATTTTTATGGAGGTATTTTATGGGAAATAAAATTTTAGAATTTCAAAATTTAATACAATCATATCGCTCTGCGGATGAATTAAAAAAACCATATTACTTAGAAAAATTAAAAAAAATAAAATCAGAAGTCTATAATTTAGATTTAAATATGAGAAATTCAAGTAAATACACTTTAAAAGAGGATATCGCCATACATTTTGATTCTAGTGCTATATCTTCTAATATTTATATTCATACCCATAATTACTACGAGCTTATTTTTTGCGAAAATGGGGATATCGAATATAATATTTTAGATAAAATATATAATGTTAAAAAAGGAGATATTATTATTATCCCTCCAGCCGTAAAGCATGGTCCTGTTAAAAATCTTAATGAGAAAATCCCCTACGAAAGATACGCATTATGGTTTAGTGATTCATTTTATGAAAAGGAATTTTCACAAGATACTTTATTATCATATATTTTTAAATTTTGCCAAGAAAACGATGACTATATATATAAATCTCCAAACACATTATTTAATAAACTTAAAACTATATTTGGACTTATGCTAACCGAATATAAGTTCAAAAAAACAGGATGGCAAAAAATCCTATCTTGCCACACAATACAAATTTTAGTTGAAATAAGTAGAAGCTTATATCCTACGCAATTTAATTCACATATTAAGAGCGATAATCTAGTTGCCGATATTGTTTTTTTTATCGAGGATAACCTATCAAATAAAATCACATTAGACACTATCGCACAGCATTTTTTTGTCAGTAAATCAACTATTTCTCACACATTTAAAAACCAGCTTTGTATATCGCCACAAAAATACATTATCAATAGGCGACTAGAGGAGGCCAAAGTTCAAATAAAAAATAACACTCCTTTAAAAGAGGTTGTTGAAAATTGTGGTTTTCATGATTATAGCTCATTTTACAAGCAATTTATTAAAGAATATGGTGTATCCCCTACCTTATTTCGCACTGAAAATCAAAACACATTTTAAAGTCGACTAAAATAGTATATTTTCGTACATTTGCACAGTTTACTTTTTACAAAAAGCTTTCTTTATGTATAACATTTATGCTTAAATATCCAAAGTTCTAATTTTCTTTTTAAAGCAGACATATTAATTGGTTATATTGTATACTTTTTTGGTGTATTTTCCATATATTTTCATCACATACTATCCATATCTGTTTTGACTTTTTTTCATTATAGCAGTATAATATAGGTGTTAAAAAATTTAACATTTTGCAATTTTTATGCGAGCATATCGCTATTCAATTGGAGGTAATTATGGATTTTGAATTTTCAAAAAATTGGAATGGGTTTAAAGCCGGTAGATGGAGCAATTCTGCTGTTGATGTTAGCGACTTTATAACATCAAACTACACGCTTTATGATGGCGATGAAGAGTTTTTAGTTGGCCCTACTGAGGCTACTATAAAGCTTTGGGATCAAATAACAAAACTTAATATCGAAGAGCAAAATAATGGTGGTGTTATTGATATGGACACTGATGTTGTATCAACAATCACATCACACTCTGCTGGATATTTAAATAAAGAATTAGAAACAATCGTTGGTATTCAAACGGATAAACCATTTAAACGTTCTTTACAGCCTTTTGGTGGTATTAGAACTGCAATAAACTCTTGCACACAATATGGATATGATGTTTCTGATGATATAAAAGATATTTTCTTTAAATATAGAAAAACACATAACGATGGCGTTTTTGATGCATACACAGATGAAATGAAATTAGCTAGAAAATCTGGAATTATTACAGGTTTACCTGATGCGTACGGACGTGGAAGAATTATCGGCGACTATCGTAGAGTTGCACTATATGGAATTGATATGCTTGTTCTTGATAAAAAAGATCAATTAAAAACAGCTCCAACTCGTATGACTGGCGATAACATTAGACTTCGTGAGGAATTAGCAGAGCAAATTCGTGCTTTAGCTGATTTAAGAGAAATGGCTGCTTCATACGGCTATGATATCTCACAGCCTGCTAAAAATGCTAAAGAAGCTATTCAATGGCTATACTTTGGATACTTAGCAGCTATAAAAGAACAAAACGGTGCTGCTATGAGTATCGGAAGAACTTCAACATTCCTAGATGTATACATCGAACGTGATTTACAACTTGGATTAATAACAGAACAAGATGCACAAGAATATATTGATCATTTTGTTATGAAACTGCGTCTTGTAAAGTTTGCAAGAACTCCTGAATATAACACATTATTCTCAGGCGATCCTACATGGGTTACAGAATCAATAGGTGGTGTTGGTACTTGCGGTAAGCACTTAGTTACAAAAACTTCATTTAGAGTACTTCATACTCTTGATAATCTAGGCCCTGCACCAGAACCAAATTTAACAGTTTTATGGTCTACAAGACTTCCTATAAACTTTAAAAGATACTGTGCAAAAATGTCTATTAAAACATCTTCTGTGCAATATGAAAACGATGATTTGATGCGTGAATACCATGGCCATGATTATGCAATTGCTTGCTGTGTTTCTTCAATGAAAATCGGTAAAGAGATGCAATTCTTTGGTGCTAGAGCAAACCTTGCTAAATGCTTACTATACGCTATAAACGGTGGTATGGATGAAAAATTAAAAATTCAAATCGGGCCAAAATATCGCGCTGTAACTAGTGAATATTTAGATTATCAAGATGTTAGTGAAAAATATGATGCTATGCTTGAGTGGCTTGCAAATTTATATGTAAACACATTAAATATTATTCACTACATGCATGATAAATATTGCTACGAAAAAATTCAAATGGCTTTACACGATCGTGAAGTTAAACGCTACTTTGCAACAGGTATTGCTGGGCTTTCAGTTATAGCCGACTCACTGAGTGCTATAAAATATGCTAAAGTTAAAACTGTTCGTGATGAAGACGGCTTAGTTATAGACTATATCGTTGAGGGTGACTATCCAAAATTCGGTAACGATGATGATAGGGTTGATAGTATTGCTATTGAAGTTGTTCATAACTTTATGGAGAAAATCCGTAAACATCACACTTATAGAAACGGTTTCCCAACAATGAGTATTCTAACTATCACATCAAACGTTGTGTATGGCAAGAAAACTGGTAGCACTCCTGATGGCAGAAAAGCTGGTATTCCTTTTGCACCTGGTGCAAATCCTATGCATGGTAGAGATACTAGTGGCGCGGCAGCTTCTTTAGCTTCTGTTGCAAAACTTCCATTTGAAGATGCTTTAGATGGTATTTCAGACACATTCTCAATTGTTCCTGATGCACTTGGCAAGGATGATAGAGTGTTTATGGGTGGGCTTGAAGTTGATAATCTAGTAATGGATATTTCAAGTAGCATCGGTTGTGAAGACGGCAATACAGCTTGCCTACAACCAAATGAAAAAATAGACTAAAAATTAGAATTTCTAATTTATAAATTATTATTAATAAAAGGAGATTAATTATGATTAGTAATAACCAAATTGATAACTTAGTGGGACTTTTAGACGGATATGTTGAAAAAGGCGGTCATCACTTAAATGTAAATGTTTTTACAAAAGAAACGCTTTTAGATGCTCAAAAGCATCCTGAAAGATATCCACAACTTACAGTTAGAGTTTCTGGATATGCAGTAAACTTTGTAAAGCTAACAAAAGAGCAACAAGACGACGTTATTTCTCGTACTTTCCATTCAAAATTATAATTAGATGAGAGGGTTTGTACACTCTGTCGACTCTTTAGGAACAGTGGACGGCCCTGGTATAAGATTTGTAATCTTTTTACAGGGCTGTCCTCTTCGTTGTAAGTATTGCCATAATCCTGACACTTGGGATGTTGGTGTTGGCAATCTAATGTCGATAGAAGAATTAATGATGCAATATGATGGAGTTAGCAACTTTACTAAAGGTGGGATAACCGTTACAGGTGGTGAACCTTTACTTCAAATAGATTTTGTAATAGAACTATTTAAAGAATGTAAAAAAAGAGGAATCCACACCTGTCTTGATACTTCTGGTGCAACCTTTAATAAAGAAAACACTAATAAATTTGATGAACTTATCAAAGTGTGTGATCTTGTGTTGCTAGACTTAAAGCATATCGATAATGAACAACATTTAAAACTCACAGCAGTTAAAAACAGCAATATTCTTGATTTTGCAAGATATCTTTCTGATAATAATATTGATATGTGGGTTAGGCATGTTGTAATTCCTGGTATAACTCTTAATGATGTATACCTTAATAAACTTGGGCAATTTTTATCAGAACTTAAAAACATTAAAGCTCTTGATGCAATCCCCTATCATAATATGGCAAACAGTAAATACAAACAATTAAATATTCCTATTCCACTTGAAAATACACCTCAAGCAACTAAAGAGCAAGCATCTTATTCAATGAATGTTATAGTTAATGGAATTAAAGAAGGAATTATAAAGAGAAAAACAAAATAATTAAAGGCTAAAGTTTAAATAAACTTTAGCCTTTAATTATTGATAAATATTTTTAAATATGATAATATAGAAGTGTATGCCAATTTTACTATATATAAAAAAAGGAGTGCTTTTTTTCATGAAAAAAAATGATAATAAATTTAAAAATATTTATCCTAATCTTAGATATTTTATGAACGCACCAAGAAAAAGCTATATAAACTACAAAAACTTTACCACTAAATTTTTAAAACAAAATCAAGATTCAAAAACTATTCCAAACTCATACGAAGTTTGCAATACCACAACTATTGATTCAAAATTTGATTTAAATATCATTGAGGGCTCACTCCCTTTAGACATTAATGGAAACATGTATATTTGCCAGTGTTTAGGAACTCCAGAAGCATTTATGGTTGGCGATACTAACATAGTTAAAATTAATTTTTCAAATGGAAATGCTAATTTACAAAATCGATTAATGGCAAGCCCTGTTTCTATTGCAAAGATGTCGCTTAATAAATCAAAACACAGATTTGATCATTTAGGCCTTATGTTTATGTCGCCAGGGTTTGGAATATTTTCATATACTGAAGGAATGTATCTTCTGCCAGATGGTCGCCTTGGAATTACAAGCGATGTTGACAGGCCATGGATAATAGATAGAAAAAACATAAAAATTCAAGGTCCTGTAGGAAAAAGAAAAGAATGGCTTCCTATGATGAGTGGCAGTGCTCTTGATGTTATGGGTAGTTTATTTTCAGGATATAGCAATTCTCATGTTATATACACCGATACAGTAACTAATGAACTATTTTTAGTTAACTTTCAGCCAAGGCAATCAGATAATTCTCATCCTTGTAATTTAATAAAATGGGATGGTAAATCAGATTTTAAATCTTGGAGAGTAGTTGATGAGAATGGAGAAGATATTGAGATAAAACAAAGTATCCATGAATTAATCTTCACAAAAGATTATATCCTGCTTGCTGATACAGCTTTTATAGCAGGTGGCGAAATAATAACTCCTTGGAAAAACTCCCCTTTACCAAACCCTAAGACTGTTGTTTTCATTGTTGATAGACGTGAAATGATTGATAGTAATCCCAAAATTACTGCAAAAAAAATTGAAATAGATGAAGCTTGTATCCACTTAATAGCTGAATATGAAAACCCTAATGATATTTTAAATGTTTATATGCTTCACACTCCTGCAACAAACACAGCTGAAATTATTAAAAGTTATGATAAAGATTTAAATGGTAATCGTTTTTCAAATCATCTAATAGGATATGGCACTTTACCTGTTTTAGATTTATCAAGCGTTGGAAAACATTGCATTGATATGAAAACTACATCTGTTTTATCTTCTAATTATATAAGAGATGAAAAATATTGCTGGGGGCCATATATGTACACTTATATGGGCAGACAAACTAGAGAATTCACAAATCAAGATTTATTTATTATGTTTAAAGGATTTAAACCTGATATGCTACCTAAAAGAATTTTTGATGCATATAAAAACACTGATAATAGGCGAATTTCTCTTGAAGATATGATTAAAAAAAATAAAATCAACTCTAATAATTCTATTGCTCGAATCGATAAAGAAAAATTTTGTATTGCTGATGTATATGAAATGCCAGATAAAGTTTTACTTTACACTATTTCCTGCATTGAATCATCAAATGAAAATTCAAACGGATATATTTTAGCAGGTGTAGCACTAGACTGCAAAGACAATCAAAAATCTTCTGGCCACGAATATTGGATTTTTGATTCTACAAATCTTGCAAAGGGACCTATTTGCAAATTATCACATAAATCATTAAACAACTCTGTTTTATTTCACACTGTTTATTTAACCGATAAGCAAGAATTAGAACTTGATAAAAAAGAAGTAAGCTATAACGTTGATTTAAAACAAGACTACCCTTTAGAAGAGCTTGATAAATTTAATCCAGAAGTTAAAAAAATATTTAAAGATATTATATATCCTTATTTTGATAAAAATGAAAATCAAACTCATATTGAAAAAACTTTATTAAATTTATATAAAAATAGAGTTCCTCATTCTGCTGGCAAAGAATATTTAATTGGAGAAGAAGTAGTAGTTGATGCTCCTGAATTTGCCCAAAGAATGTTTGATGAAGCAAATAGAATGTTTTTAACTACTGGGTGGAAGATTGAAAAAGATAAAGATGGCTTATTAATCGAATCAAAGCCAGTTGATGGACCTTTTAAATCTTCTAATGTGTTAGTTACTAGAGCTAGCAGTGTTATTGATATTAATGCTGATATTTTATTTAAATATATGACATCTCCTGAAGGTTACGCTGTTATAGATCCTGTTAGTGATCCTGATGATCATAATAAAAAGCCTTTAGAAATTTATCCTTGGAAAGAAGGTGCTCGATTAGAAGCCGCCCTTGCCACAACTAATATACCTATGCTCCCTGCATCTGATTTTGTAGTGCTAAACGCAATAGATTCAACTCAAAACATATTTGCATCAAAATCTATTATCCACACTAGCATGCCTGGTGGTAGTAAATATTCTAATGCAGGCACTCCAACTAACGGCAGAGAACGAGCTTTAAACACTTTTGTCATTAAAATGGAAGCAATTAGTGAAACGCAATCTAGGGTTTTATGCATAAATTATGCTGATATGGTTGGAAAAACTTCCTCCTCAATTAATAATTTAATAAACACAAAAGTGTTTTTCCCTCCTTTGTATAAAAGGATGAAGCAAGCTGCTAAAATGCTTAATCAAAATTAATTTTAATTAGAATATATTGATATTATTTTTATTATTAACAAGATATCTATATATTTTACTTGATTTTTTGATTAATAAACCTTATACTAATATTATATTGATATACAAAAGGATGGTGATTTTATGGATATTGCTGCTGCAAGCATAGATATGAGTTTATACAAAGTTCAAACACAGGTAAATCTTTCGCTTTTAAAAGGAAGTATGGAAAGCCAAGAATCTCTTGCATCTTCTTTAATTACTCAAATGATGCCATCAGTTCCAAATTTTTCTACGGATTTAGGAAATATTCTTGATGTGCGCGCATAATATTTAATTTTTAAAAGAGCGAATGGACTTATCATTTGCTCTTTTATTTAATTTTACATCTATACTTATTGACTTTTGCCTATATCTGATTTATAATCGAATTATAGCGAATTATGATTTTTATTAGCTTTTACATTTAAATTATAGATAAATTTAATTATTAAAATTAGATTTATTCTAGTGAGGTGCTTTATGAAACAGAAGAAGTCTTTTTCCCTTTTCAATTTTAAGAAACTATCATCAAAAATCAATGTTTTATTTGCTAGTGTATTATTGATAGTAATATTTTCACTGCTAACTTTTAACTATTTCTATTTTAGAGATACTATGTATGAAGTTATCGAAAAAGAGTGTTTAAACTCTACATATCTATTAGAGCAACAATTAATAGGAGAATTTTCGCCTGTTGAAGACGATGACATTATTAGTCTTCTTGATGAATTAAAAGAAACAACAGACACCGAATTCACTATATTTGAAGGCACTACTAGAAAATTCACAACTGTCACTATTGATGGACAAAGATTAACAGGAACTGAAATCGATCCCACTATTGGTGAAACTGTTCTCATAAATGGCGAAGATTATATAGGCCATGCTGAAATTCAAGGAGTTCCATTTTTAGTTTCTTATTCACCACATTATGATGACAACGGAAATATTGTTGGTGCACTTTTTGCCGGACGCCCTACAACGTCTGTAGCTCCTATTTTACTTGAATCAGCTGTATTTAATTTAGGTCTTGGTATTGTATTAATAATTATATCAAATTTTGTTGGAACAGCTTTTGTTAAACGCGTTATTACAAAGCGTTTAGATTCTGTTGTAACTGTTTCAAACAATTTATCTGCTGGTAATTTCTCATCTCAAATCGAGAGAAGTACTCAAATGGATGAAATAGGTGTTTTAACGAACGCATTTATTGATATGAATAATCAGCTTTCTATTTTAAAAGAAGATATTTCTGAGGTTTTAAATAGTATTGCAAATAATAATTGGAAAATAAAAAGCAAAGCTAAAGATGCCTATGTAGGCGAGTGGCGCGTGGTTACTGATTCTATTGATACGATGATTTCAACTGTTAGAACTTCTTTAAGCGAAGTTTCACTTTCTGCAGATCAAATTTCAGCCGATTCAGATCAAATCGCTCAAGGCTCACAGCAATTAGCCTCAGCTTCCGAAGAGCAATCTGCAAGTGTTGAATCTTTAAGCCAAACATTAAATGATGTTGCTCAAAAAGTTAATCAAAATCTTGAAAGTGCAAAAGAAGCTGCAGATATAGCTAAAGATTCTGGCGAAGTGACCTCTTTAACCTTAGCTGAAATGAAAAACATGCAAAAAGCAATGATTGAAATTTCAACTGCATCTGAAAATATTTCAAAAATCGTTAAAGTTATTCATGATATATCTTTCCAAACAAATATACTTGCTTTAAATGCTTCTGTTGAAGCTGCAAGAGCAGGCTCAGCTGGCAGTGGATTTGCAGTCGTTGCTGACGAAGTTAGAAATCTTGCTCAAAAATCAGCAGACGCAGCAAAAGATATAACTCAGCTTATCGATTATTCAATTGAGAGTGTTCAAAATGGTGTTCGCATATGTGATAAAACAAATGTATCTTTTGAAGAATTGGCTAAAAAAGTTCAAGATATGGTTGTTGTTATCGAAGAAATCTCAGCTTCAAGCGAACAGCAAACGTTTGGTGTTAATCAAATAACTAGAGAAATAAGCGAAATTTCTTCGGCTATTCATCACAACTCTGCAACTAGCGAAGAAAGTGCTGCTTCTAGCCAGCAATTAGCAGCTCAAGCAAATATTCTTAACCAAGTTGTTTCAAAATTCAAAATATAATCTAAAACAAAAATCCGATACTTAAAGTATCGGATTTTTTTATTTTACTGTAATAAATCATTTTTTAATATTATCGATTGTATTTTATTTTCTAAAGTTTCAACTCTTTTTTCTAATAATTCCAAATCCGTTAAAGGTGCTGTTGGAATTTCTGGAATTTCTGTATTTACATCATCATATTGAGTTAAATTCAAATTATCACTAATTTCAATTAACTTTTGAGCATAATTCTCCTCACTAGTCCATCCATCATCTTGAGCTGCTATTGCTCCTTGATTTAAATTAGTTGCATTTTTTATTGATTGATATTCTGAATTTGTAGTAATTATTTTTGCATAATCCTCAAAACACTCTTTCATACTAGTGTATTTAGTATAATCAGTATCCATACCATCTTCTGTAATTATATAACTGCCACCTTTTATTGTACTAATATCCTTTGTTATTTTAAACAAATTATTTGTTGCAGTTGATAATTTATTTAAAGAACTATCTCCTACTGCTGGATTATAATTAGTATTTAATATAGCTTGGGATAAGCTAAGGCTGGCTAATAAATTATATCTTTTTTGTATATCTAAAGCTAGCGGAGTGATATTTTTAACAAATGTGCCTGTGTCTATTCCTTGTGCCGGCGTTTGAACGTTATAATACTCTTTAATCGTATTCACTATTACAAGCGCAAGCTCTTTTCTTTTAATAGAATTATCAAGCCATTCACAAGTTTTTTGATTTGTGTGGTGACCACATTCCAAAAGAAATATATCTTTGCATTCACTGTATTTTGCAGCATTTCTTATCACGCTATAATAATCTACATCTTTAGTATTTGGATACAACCTAGTCCAAACACCATTTTTAGATCCCGAATATTTTGAAAGAGTTATATTTGGTATATCTTTTTTCATTAAATTTTCAATATTGCCTGCTAAAAAAGCCCCCAATGTGTAACTTTTTGGCCTTTTTATTGAACGAATAGCAGTAACATAGCTAATACTTTGGTTGCTAGCAGCATCACTATGTAGTGATAAAAACAAGTCGCATCCTTTTGCCATATTCCCTCTTTGTTCTAAAGAAGGATCTTCAGTTATGCTATTTTTGGTTTTCACAACAACAAATCCACTTTTTTCTAATTCCTCACTCACTATATTTGCTAATGCAAAATTCCCATTACTTTCATAATATCCACTACAAACACCTTTATTAGCATTATTTCCATGTCCTGCATCTATACAAATTTTTATTGCCATACTAATCTCCTTTAATATTTTAAATTAGTATATGCAATTTTAATTAATTTTGATTTAATCCACTACAACTATCCCTAATAATTTTGAAATCTCTGATGCCTGCTGTGAATTAAGCTTTATTTTATTAAGCTCGGTAAATCTATCCGAAACTATTGGCGCTAAAAACTCTCCCTTAGAAAAATCTATATGTGCCAATTTTGATTTAAAAAAGTCGTTTTGTATAAATTTTGATTCTTTAGTTTGAAATTTTAAAAACTGAACTCCTTGAAATATTGCTTGCGAAAAATCACTTTGTAAAATACTCACTTCATTTAATTTACTCTCTTGAAAATTTGATAAAATAAAACTTGAATTTTCTATTTTAGAATTCAAAAACACACTTTCTGTATAAATTGTTCCCATGGATTTTACTTGATTAAATTCACAATTTTTAAAATATGATTTTTCAAAATTAGAATTTGAAATATCGCAATTTATAAATTTTGCATTTATAAATGTTGCTTTATAAAAATCACAATTCATAAATCTTATATTTTTAAATGCAATATTCCTACATTCTAATTTTGAAAATATTTTACCTGAATATTCTTAAAAACTCCATATTCTCTAAATAATCTTCTTTTTCTATAAATTCATTTGCATATCTTAAAAAACTCAAAATAACATCTCTTTTCTATTTTTTATATAATAATACCATATGTTACTTCGTTTATCAAATCACCATAAAATGTTCTTAATTCATTCATATTCATCTGTATATTTAACAATATACAACTTGTAATTATTTTTTTGTAATAGTATAATTAATGTGCATATAAAAATCTATTTTTGAAGGTGACTTATGAGTGTTAGAGTATAATTTAATTGCTGAATACACCTCGTTGTTTTTTTTAACAGCGGTGATTTTGAGCTTTAAGCGAGATTATGAAGCACGAAATCTAAGATACAAATTTTTAAAGGCTATGTATTACACAGCCTTTATTTCTGTGTTTCTAACTATTACCTCCGTTTTAACCACAACTGACTATTCTGCTTACTCTAGCCACTTTTTAGCTTATATCTTAATGCTATTATATTTTATCTTTTTGCCTTGTATACCATTATTATTTTTGCTATATGCAATCACTTTAACAGATTATGTATCTAATGAAAAAGAGCATCTTAAAAAGCTAATACCATACTGTATTCCATATTTGATATATGTGCTAGTAGTTTTATCTAATTCTTTCACTGATATAGTTTTTACTATTGATGAAAACTCCTTATATCATAGAGGCGATTGGTATCAAGCACCTTTTGCTGTAATATTTATTTATATAGTAGTTTTATTTTATATAACTATTAAAAATTTAAAAACCATTTATAGAGAAGTAATGCAAGTTTTATGCTTTACTTTTATATTCTCTACATTTATTACTTTAATACAATTTTT
>CAZVOQ010000019.1:0-1105 GCA_964628475.1 uncultured Oscillospiraceae bacterium
GAATTAACGCTAAATCGTCTGCGCCTTTTTGCACAGCTTCTAAGGCTTTTATATCACTACAAATTATAGAAACAACACTTCTTCCATCTTCAAAACTAGCTTTAATTGTTAAAGAGCCTAGATTTTCTGGATTTAATTGAATTTCAAAATCAGTTTTTCCCATTGCTATATTATCTGCTATTAAATTATTAATTTCGCTTACATATTCAGCACTCATCGTTTGATTAACAACTGGTGCTTGAACAGTTGTAGTTGAAACTAAATCATTAACGTTAGATGTTTGCTCTGGCATAATCATTTGAGTATTTTCACTAGTTTTAATTACAGGCAAATCGCTTTCGCTAGATTTCTTTTCACTACTAACTAATGAATTTATTTTATCTGCTAATTCTTTAGGGATTTCTGCTTTTGATTTTAAAAGATTTACATCCAAAATTTTAATATCAGATTCTTTAGATTCTAAAGTTTCATTAGATAATCCTAATATTTCCTGAGTTTGTTCCGTTGGTAATAAATTTTGATTATCAACTACTTTCTCATTTGAACTTTGATTTTTAATATTATTTAGTAATTCTTGAACATTTGGCATAAGTAAAACTGCTGTATTTTCTTGCATTTGAGTGGTTTCAGCTTCTTCTTGGTTTTTTGGCTGTTCTTTCTCTGTTTCTTTTGCCTCATTAGCTTGTTGCTCTGATTTTAAAACTTCATTAAAATCTTTTTCACTGCCACTACTATCTTTAATTTTTTCACTAGTTTTTGAAGTAGTAGTTTGAGATAGAGTTTGCACAATATTCACTTGCATATCTTGTCCTCCTTTCTTTATATACTTATTATATAGTAATCTAAAATTAGAAAATCTAATTCTAGTTGCTAACTAAATCGTTCATAAATTTTGAAGTTGCCACAAATTCTTCTATAAAAGCTTCCTCTTTTTTTGCTAACTCTTTATTATATTCATCAATTTTTTTATCTTTTAATTTTAAAATTGTTTTTGTTTCTTTTTGAGCTTCTATAACTTCCTGTCTTTTTTTATCTTCTTTAATTTTTAGTGCATTTATTATTTGAATTTGTTTTTTGATTTTATATGTAGTATTTAGTAAGTATC
>CAZVOQ010000019.1:1115-14398 GCA_964628475.1 uncultured Oscillospiraceae bacterium
TTTATATTCTTCATTTTGCACTGTTTTTATTATCTGCGAAAGTTCGATTTTCAAATTTTCTTCAATTTGCTCTTTATACACTAGCACTTTATCTAACGAAAAGTTAAATTTTTTCATCTACATCTCATCCTTATATATACATTAATTACTTAATATACTCTGCATGCCTTTTAAAACATCTTCTTTTGAAACATTTTCTTCTATATTTTGCTTTAAAAACGAATTCACTTTATCAATTTTATTAATTGCATTTGTAAGCTTTGGGTTTGTCCCTTCTTTATATGCACCTATTGATATAAGGTCTTCATTTTGTGCATAAATGCTGGTTACATCTCTTATACTCGAGGCTAATTCTTGATGCTCTTTAGAAGCAATATTTACCATTACACGAGATATACTTGCATTAATATCGATAGCTGGGAAATGGTTTGCATTAGCTAGTTTTCTACTTAAAACTATATGCCCATCTAATATACCACGAGCAGTGTCTGAAATTGGCTCATTAGTGTCATCACCTTCAACTAAAACTGTGTATATACCAGTTATCGAACCGCTTTGAAAATTCCCAGAGCGCTCTAGTAATTTTGGGAATTCTGCGTATATTGATGGAGTGTATCCTCTTGCAACTGGCGGTTCTCCTGTTGCAAGCCCAATCTCTCTTTGTGCCATTGCAAATCTTGTAAGTGAATCCATCATCAGTAAAACATCTTTACCTTGGTCTTTAAAATATTCTGCAATAGTAGTTGCCACCATTGGACACTTCATCCTAAGCATTGCAGGTTGATCAGAAGTTGCCACAACAAGCACTGTTTTCTTCATACCCTCAGGGCCCAAATCTTTTTCAACAAACTCTCTAACTTCTCTTCCACGCTCACCAACTAGCGCTATAACATTTATATCTGCCTTAACATTTCTTGCTATCATTCCAAGGAGTGTACTTTTGCCAACTCCACTTCCTGAAAAAATCCCTATTCTTTGCCCTTTTCCAACTGTGTTTAAGCCATCAATTGCCCTAATTCCTAGGTGTAATTCTTCTCTTATTGGAGGCCTATCTAAAGGATTGATTTTTGGATTTTCAACATAACAGAATTCTTTTGTTCTTATTTCACCTTTTCCATCAATAGGACTTCCTAGAGCATCTATTATTCTTCCTTGCAAAGCATTTCCAACAGGAATTCTAAGTCTTTTTTTAGTGTTTCTAACAAAGCTGTCTGTTCCAATTCCTGGTGTATCTTCATACGCCATTAACTGAACTTTATCTCCATTAAAGCCAACTACCTCTGCTGGAACTTGCTTTTTTTCTTTATCATTATATATAAGAACTAAATCTCCAATATTAGCGCCTGCCCCAGATGCAGTCATAGACATGCCAGTAATGTTTTCTATTTTTCCTATATAACTTGTTGTTTCTGATTTTAAAATCAAATCTTTTAAATCTTTCAACTTTTGAAAACACCCCTTTTTTATTTAATTTGCACCTTTAATTATATCTCTAACATTATTTACTTGAGTTTTAACGCTAATATCCATCGTTCCATTGGGAGTTTCTATTATACATGTCCCATCTTCATCTGCTTGCATTATTATAACTTTCACATTATCAGCAAGCCTTGAAAGCTTTTCTAAAAATTCAGCATCGCCTTTTATATTAACAGCCTCTTCTGTATGCCCAATATAAATTTTAGCCCAAGAAGATTTTTTCATTTTTTCCGTTGCTTCAAGAATCATTTTTTCAATAGTGTTTTTTGAAGATTTAAAGCTAGTTAGCGCTATTTTTTCTCCAATTGCTATTGAAATCTCTTTTAAATCTTCAATATGCTTTTCTAAAATTCTATCTTTTTCCACATCAAGAAGCTTTATCTCTCTTGCCACATTATATTTCAATTCATCAATTTCGCCTCTAACTTCTAGTTGAGCTGCTTCAAAAGATTCAATTTTACCTTGACTAAAGCCATCTTGTTTTCCTGAATCAAAACCAATGCTATACGCCTTTGATTTTATTTCTTCTGCTTCGTCTTTTGCTTTTTGAACAATTTCAAGTGCTTCTTCTCTTGCCTTGTTTAAAATCTCAACTTCTTTTACCTGAGTTTTAACAATGAGTGATAAATCTTCATTTTCCTTAGTTAATGTAGATAATTGATTTTCATCTTCTATATTATCAGATATCTCTTTATCTTGAAAATTGTCTATCTCTTCATTATCTAAATCAACTGTTTCAAATTCAAAAGTTTTAATTTCTTTATCTTTATTATTATCTTCATCAAAATTAATTGCAAAATTTATAAATGATTTAAAAGAATTTGTTAAATTGCCATCGCTAGAATCTTTTTTTATTATTTTAGACAATTATATCATCCTTCCCACCTTTACCTATAACTAATTCGCCTTCTTCGTCTAGTTTTCTTATGATGCCAACAATTTTTTGTTGTGCAGCTTCAACATCACGAAGTTTTAAGTTAAAGGTAATTTCTAAATCTGATTGAACAGTTTCTGCTTGTCTTGAAGACATATTCGCAAAGAATGTGTTCATCATCTCTTGGCTTGCATTCTTCAGTGCATAAACGATGTCTTTAATATCACATTCTCTGATAAATCTTTGGATAGAATGAGCATCCATAGCAAGAATATCCTCAAATATAAACATTCTTTTTCTAATTTCTTCTGCAAGAACTGGATTTTCTTTTTCCATTTCATCAAAGATATATTTTTCATTGCTTCTATCCATATTGTTCATAACATCAGCGATGTAGTCTATACCGCCAACTGTTGTGAAATCAGTTGAAACAATGCTATCGAATTTTTTAACTAATTGGTTTTCAACAATTTTAATAACATCAGGTGATGCACTATCCATTGTTGCAATGCTTTCAACTACTTTTATTCTTTTATCATCTGGCAATTCAGCTATTAAAGCCGCCGCTTGTGAAGGATCACAATATGAAAGAATTAAAGCAACCGCCTGTGGTCTTTCTCTTTGTATAACTGAGAATATGCTCTTAGTATCCATTTTTGAAATAAAATCAAAAGAACGTTTTTCTAAGTGCCTTGTCATTTTCTTTAAAAGTTCTGCTGCTGTTACTGCACCATATGTTTTTTCTAAAACTTGTCTTGCATAATCAAGCCCACCCTCAGTTACAACCTTTTGAGTAAGGCATGATGTGTAAAACTCATCTAGGATTAAAGCAGTTTCATCTGCTGAAATATAGCCTAATCTTGTAACTTCTAAAGTTAATTTTTCCACTTCTTCTTCTGATAGATATTTATAAACTTTAGAAGCATTTTCAGCTCCTAAGGCAGCCACAACAGTTGCCGCTCTTTTTGAAGGGCTTAAATGATCAATAGTAACTTGAGTTTTCTCTTGAACGACTTCTTTTTCTTCTATTTCTGGCTCTTCTTGAGCTTTTTTAGATTTTTTCTTTTCTGCCATATCTTAGAAACTTCCTTTCACATAATCTATTGTAAAACGTTATTTTATTCTAGTTGCTGCTATTCAGCCAGCTTTTAATCATTTGAGCAGAAATTTCTGGATTTTCATCAGCAAATTCTCTTATACTATTGCGAACTTCATTGCTTTTTTCATTTTGTAAGTTAAATTCTTCAATTTGCATTGCTTTTTCTTGCTCTAAACTTATATTTAATGCAGCTAATTCTGCTTCTTGTAGCGCAGCTGCTTCTGCTAATTTTTTCTTTTTCTTTTTGCCTGAAGCTATAATAGTTAATATTAATAATAGTATAATAAATAAAGCCACTGCCGCTATTATTAAGATTTGTGTAGTTGTAAGTGAAGAGAATAAAGCATCAATTCCTGTTGGAACAAAGCCTGAATCTCCATCATAAAAAGGAGCTGAAACAACTGTGATTCTCTCTTGTCTTTCTGTTGAAGTTATTCCTGCTGCCTGACCTACTAAATTTAAAATTTCAGCTTGGTCTATATTCGCTGGCGCACTATCACTATTTAAAGAAACAGCAACTCTAACATCTTCTAAAACATTATGAGATATTTCTTTTTGCTCTGTTAGTTGATTAACTAAATAGTCTCTTATGTATGATTCATCATAGCCTTCAAGTTCGCCATCTTCTCCAACATTATATTGTGGGATTTCTGCATTAGTTTCGCTTCCAGCCACACCGCCAACTAACCCTTCGCCGTTTAAGCTTATATCACCAGATTCATTAGTTAAAATTCCTTTTCCATCTTCTTCAACTAGTCCATCTGGCACAGTGTATGTAATGCTTTCGCTAATACCTTTATCTTGATTTAAAACGCCAGTAACTGAAACTCTTACATTATCAGAACCATAAAACTGACTTAATAAATTAGCAATACTCGCTTCAAGCTCATTTTCCATTGCTCTTCTTTCAGCTTGTGCATCTGCATCACTAGAAGTAGTGTTATTATTTTGAGAAAGCTCAACACCACTATCATCAACTACCACAACGTTATTCATATCAAGGTTTTGAACACTAGCTGAAACTAAACGCTGTATCCCCTCAACTTGATCATCAGAGAGTTTTGCGCCTTGCACTAATTCCACAACAACTGAGGCACTAGATGTATTTTGGGATGAATCATCTTGCAATACATATTTATTATCCTCAGCTAAACTAATGCTAACAACAGCATTTTTAACTCCTTGAAATAAACCTATTGTAGCTTCAATTTTTTGCTCTTGAGCTATTCGTTTATATTCATCATCTTGTGAAGAAGTTGTCATTCCGCCTGCGTTTTCAAGATATGTTTCATATGCAAAACCACTACTTGGATACCCTTCTACAACTAAGGTTGCTCTAGTTTGATCTGCAATATCTTTTGGAACTAAAATATCTCCACTTGCTGTGTGCTGATATTCTATTCCATCGCTTTGAAGCCTTGCTGTTATATTCGCAGCTTCTTGCTCTGGCACCGCACTAAATAAAACATCATACGAGCCATAATTCAGCATATATGCTGCCACAACAGCTAAAACTACTAATGCAACCACTCCAAAGAATGTCCTTTGCACTTTCTTTTTATCATACTTTGAATACAGTTTTTCTACCTGCATTTTAATTTGTTCTGTCCTTTTTTTAACCCATTCCAAATGTAGTACTTCCTTCGCTTTATATTTTAATTAAATTATAAATTATCTTTAAATACTTGTTTTAACTAATTCATTATAAGCTTCAACAGCATGGTTTCTTATCTGCACTAATAAATCAACTGAAAGCTGTGCATTCGCTGCAGCTATTGTCACATTATGTGGATCATCCACTTCGCCTGTTGCTAATAAATATTGCTGTAGGTCTAGTTCATTTTGAGTCGTTTTAACATTTTCTATTGCATTTTCAAAAATATTAGTAAAGCTATTATTTACACTTGTTGTATCGCCTGAAATTTGCTGTTTATCTTGAAGTGTTTCTAGCCTTTGTAAAGGTAGAATAAATTGTGTACTCAAATCCATATTTCTTTTCCTCCATATTTTAAGCGGCTATAAATTTATAGCTATTTCTTATTGGCCTCTGATTGCTGTACTAAGTCTAGTAATATCGCTATTTAAAGCTGATATAGCATAATCATATTGCTGTTGAGTTTTTGCAAGCTCTATCATTTCAACTTCTAAATTAACATTATTTTCATCTATTCTTAATCCATCGTTTATGTTTGTTCCTATTTTTAAAATATCTGTTTGCGTTAACACATTTTGAATTTCTGAGTTTTTCCCTGAGGATAGAGCCATATCAAGCTTTTCTTTAAATTCTTCCTCAAAACTTACATAAGAAGCTTTGAATCCAGGGGTATCTGCATTTGCAATATTATTTGATGTAACCGATTGCTTTGTCCATAAGTAATCAAGCGATGTTTTCATCGTTAATATTGAGTTTCCAAATAAGTTAGACATAATTTTCTCCCTTTCATTAATCAAGATATATTATTTAAAATTTATTAATTAGTCACACGAAAACAAGTTCGTGCATTCACATTTATATACATATATTTATTATAACACTCAATGTAATAAATTTCAACAATTTTCGCATATTTAATCTGTGTATTTTTTTGTTAGGTTTAACTATCCTAAAATAGATTTTTTTAGTCATTATGCACAACATATATTATTATTTTTCTACGAAACATCCATCAGTTATACATCTTATACACTTTATTTACCATAAACTGCAAAAATACTGTAATTTGTTTACATTTATGGATATTTTTATTAATATTTTTTTCATATATTTGTTAAATTATTATACATATTTTAAAATTTTAAATATTAATATTTTTTTCACTTGTAAAATCAGCATAAAATAGTATATAATGTTTTATATATAGAATTATTTTTAGGAGAAACTGTACAATTATGAATTTATCCTCTTGTAAAAACGCCATTATATATTCAGATTTTGAATCAACAACACTTCTGTGTGAAGCTAGCGTTTCAGATATAAACGGAAATTCCGTTGTTTTAACTATTAAAGATGAATATATTGATGATCTTGATGCCGAAATGAATATCACTTTTTTAGATGAAAATCAAGGACTTATTATTTTTAAATGTCAACTTTCTGCACCTAGGAAATTTCTTTCACCTAGGGGCGAATGGCTTAACACTATTGAATGTGAGTTAATTGAAGTTGTATCATCTTTACAAAGGCGAGAAGATTTCAAAATTAAAGTTGATTTACCTGTATCTATTATCATACCTCAAGATATTGAAATTCCAGATGATTTCCACAACTTCACATCAGAATTTGGCCACAATATCGTTAAAGGTAAGTGTGGGAATATATCTGCAGGTGGAATTTATTTTACATGCGATTTTAAATTTAAACAAGATTCTGAAACTAATATTTACATATCTCTTTCATCTGGACAAAAAATCCGAGTGCAAATTAAGGTACTACGTGTGGATGAATTAGAGAACAGTAACGGCACTAAATCTTACGGTCATGGATGCAAATATTCAAAAATCCCTTCTGGGCTTGAATCAACAATTAGAAACTTTGTTTTCAAAAAACAACGTGAAGGCAGAAAATTTTAAAATAAAAAACTCTTAAAGCAATCGCTTTAAGAGTTTTTTATTTTAATCATCATTCTTGAGTATTGTCTTCAACTTCTTGAGCTTCTTCATCATGAATAGCATTATCTTCTTGCGTTTTATTAACTGGGATACCTTGTTTATTTTGATTATTGTAATTTAAAAAATAAACATATATACCAACTATCGCCTCATAAACCTCTGTTGGAACAGGCGAGCCTAGTTCTAATTGAGTTAGAATTGTAGAGAGTGAATTATCTTCATATACTGGAACTTTATTTTCTCTTGCTACTTCAACTATCTTTTCAGCTAAATGGCCCATGCCAGAAGCTACTATTATAGGAGCAGCATCTTTCTTTTCATCATAGCTCAACGCTACTGCTTTTTTATTTAACAAATTATCAAACTGAGACATTTACTGAATTCTTCCTTTCAAATATTTTTGGAAATGCTGCTGAAATAGGTATAGACTGCTGATTTACATCAACAAACATCTCTGCAACATTTATACCGTATGATGTAATGATTTTCAATATATCTTCTCTCACCTTAGCAACATCATTTTCAACTGCATTCGGACAGCTGATTTGCAATTTCATATTGCCGTCTTGATATATGAAAAATAAATCAAAAAATCCCATTTCTTCTATATCAAACTTAACTAAACCTTGTATCATTTTACCGAGCCCACGCTCTTTATGGTCCTTTTGTGCATCTGGATCTATCCAAGTTTGAGCAAACATCAATTTCCCATCTATATTAAGAGGGAGCATAGTATAATTAACTGGCATATATACACTTTCATTTAGTAATACAGCTTGCATTAAATCCTTATAAACTGCCTTTTCATCTTGAGATGCATTCATCCCCTCTTTAATAACTTCAACTAAATTATCAGCCCATTTTTGTTTTTTTCTGGCTTTAGCAAAATCAGTATTTTCAAGCACTTGCATCAGCATTGCTGTATCAAAATTTTTAAAAGCAGCCTGCATTCCTTGAAATTTCATAAGGCTTTCAAATGCTTCTTGTACCCTTTGAGGCAATCCGTTTTCTAATCTTGCAATATAATTTGCTAATAATGCTGAATTTTCTCTTAAAAAACCTCTATCATTCATCCTTGATATATAGTTATTTAAAAATGGCAATATATCATTTTTCAATAGTTGAGAATTTTCTAAAACGCCTTGCCCATTTTCGCCTACTGACATCATTTGAGCTAATAATTTATCAAAACCTTCTCTTTGGCTAGGGATAAGCCCTAATCTTAAACTATTTAATAAATCAGTTATATTATTCATTGTATGCTTATTTTCAGCCATATCAACATATCTTCTTAAAAAATCTAGGATACCAGTTTTTAATTCAACAGATTTTGTATTGTCTAATATTTGCTTTAACACTTCAAAAAAAGTTCCACTTAATTTTAAGCTTAATCCACTTTGCTCTTTTAAAAATGCTGCTAAATCATCGCCTTGCATCGACATCATATTTAAAAAATCAGCTATTTTCTGTGAATATCCATCACTCATACCTGATTGAGCTAATGTAGCAAATTTTTCAAAAAATAGTTTTGCAAACTCATCTGTCATTTCATTTAAATTATTAATTTGCGACATAAAACTTCCATAATTCGTTTCATATCTAAATTTCAATGCCTCTTCTTGGCTCGCCGAATCTGTTCTCCCATCTGGTCTTACTACCTTATCTGGGACAACTGGAGATTGAATTGATTGATCAATTGCTCTATTTACTGGAGTTTTAACGTTATTTTGAGCCTCATAACCGGCTAAAGGAGTGGTAACTTTTAAAATATTTGACATTTTCTCACCTTTTTGAAAAATTTTTGTTCCATTTATTGATATTTTATATTATAATATAACTATACTTATTTTACCATAAGCAATTTATGGTTGCAATATTTTTATATAATAAGAAAAGGTGGTAGAAATCAATTATGGATAATGTTAATGAAACTCTTTTAGCCACATTCCTTTTTGAGACCAATTCGCTTTTGTCTTCGCTTGATGATTTATTGTTAAGAGCTGAGCAAGAAGGCGATTTCTCTGTGGACGATGTGAATGAAATTTTTAGAAGCATGCACACTATTAAAGGGGCTTCTGCAATGATGGAATTCCAGCCTTTGATGGAACTTTCTCATCATATTGAAGATTTATTTTTTGAAATCCGTGAAAACGGTACAAACATTTTCAATGAAAGCCAAAAATCTGTATTATTTAATTTATTGTTCAAATGCACCGATAGGTTAAGGCAAGACGTTGAAAAAGTTGAAGCTAGCGAAAGCTTAACAAATGATATAGGACCACTTGTTGAAGAAATCGACAACCTTTTAAATGAAGTAAAAGGCGGTGGGCCTGTTAGTGTTGCAACTGAAGATAGCGCTCCATCCACTTCTGTTGATCCTAATTTCTCTAGCGATTATCCATTTTATTTACATATCTTATTTGATGAAGATTGTGGAATGGAAAATGTTAGAGCCTTAATTGTTGCTAATGCATTAAAAGAACTTTCAATCGACTTAATTATTCACCCAGCTGATATCGATTCAAATTCGGATACAGCCAATTTTATAGCACATGATGGATTCTTTGTTGGAATAAAAACAGAGGAAGATGTTGAACTTGGTATTGGTGCGCTTGGCTCTATAAGCAATATGCGCTCATATGAAGTTGTTGCAAATCCTGCATTTTTAGCATTGCAAGATGATGCACCTAATTTAATGGCATCAGCTCCAAAAGAAGAGCCAAAAGCACAAGTTGTAAAAGAAGAACCAAAACCGGAACCTACAAAAGCTCCACCAAAAAAATCAACTCCAGCCGCTGGAGATGCTAATGATATATCAAATCAAATTAAAAACATTAATCAATCTAAACAAAGCTTAATTAGTGTAAAACTTGATAAACTTGATAATCTAATGGCAATTGTGGGCGAAATTGTTATCACGGAATCTATGGTTGCAGCCTCTCCTGAACTTGAAGGATTAAAGCTAGATGCTTTTCTTAAATCTATTCGTTCACTTCGCAAACTAACAGATGATTTACAAGATATTGTTATGTCTTTAAGGATGGTTCCTGTTTCTGGTGTATTCCAAAAAATGAATCGTATCGTTAGAGATATGTCAAAAGCTTTAAATAAAGATGTTAAACTAACTATAATAGGCGAAGAAACCGAAGTTGATAAAACTATTGTGGATTCTATTGGCGATCCTATTATGCATATCGTTCGTAATGCGATGGATCATGGTATTGAAAAAAATGTTCAAGATAGAATAGATGCTGGAAAAAATCCTCAAGGTGAAATTATTCTTTCTGCTAAAAACACTGGTAGTGAAGTTATTATTCAAATTGAAAATGATGGAGCTGATATAAACACTGAGGCTATTTTAGCAAAAGCTGAGAAAAAAGGACTTTTAACAAAAGCACCTTCTGAATACTCTGATCACGAAATCGTAAACTTCTTAACTATGGCTGGTTTTTCAACTAATAGCGAAGTTACCGAATATTCTGGTAGAGGCGTTGGCTTAGATGTTGTTAAAAAGAATGTTGAATCTATTGGCGGTAATGTTACTATAACAAATAATAAAGGCGAAAACTATTGCGTAACATTAAAAATACCACTAACTCTTGCTATTGTAAGTGGTATGGAAATAGCTTGCGGAAATGATATATTCACTATTCCTATAAACAATATTCGTCAATCATTTATAGCAAAAAGCGAAGATGTCGTTTTAGATGTTGAAAATAATGAATTAATTAATTATATGGGTAATTTTTATCCTATTATAAGATTAAATGAAACATATAACATCCAAAACTCTGCACAAAAATTAGAAGATGGAATTCTAATTTGGGTAGAAAGTGGAACTCATTCATATTGTCTATTTGTAGATAAATTAATCGGTGAACAGCAGGTTGTTGTAAAACCACTACCAGCTTATCTAAATAATTTTGATATAAAACGCTCTGGCGTTAGCGGTTGTACCATTTTAGGTAACGGTAATATAAGCTTGATTTTAGACGCTGAGAGTTTATATGGTGCTGCTAAATCAAAAAAAGATGAAGTAGGAGGAAATTAGAATGTCTGATCTTTTTAAAAAAATAGAAGAAGTTGAAGAAGTATTAGAAAATGAAATTGTTACTGATAGATTCTTAACTTTTATGTCTGATGGGCTAGTTTTTGGTATCAACACATTAAATGTTATTGAAATATTAGCAACATTTTCTATTAGAAGTGTTCCTATGGTTCCAAATTTTGTTAAAGGGCTCCTCAATTTAAGAGGGCAAGTTCTTCCTATTATCGATATGCGCTTAAGAATGAAAAAAGAATTTGCTGAATATGATAGTAACACCTGTGTTATTGTTGTAGAGTATGAGCAATCTTTAGTTGGGCTTGTTGTTGATAATGTTATTCAAGTTCAAACTATCGATGTTTCAAAAACTTCTGCAATACCAGTTAAAAATAAGCAAGATATAACAAATTCAATGATAAAATTAGATGATGGTACTGTTGTTTTAATGATAGACTGTGCTTCTCTACTAAATGGAGTTCAATAATGCTTAATCAAGAATTAAAATTAGCTGATTTTAATAACTTAAAAGATTTTATAAAAACTAATTATGGAATTAATCTTGAGGGCAAAATTCAGTTAGTTTCAAGTAGGCTTACAAATTTTATTGTAAGCGAGGGCTATTCTTCTTTAGATGAATATATTAAGTATATTATAACAACCAATAATAAAGCTGATGTATCTAAAATGCTAAATCTACTTACAACAAACCACACATATTTTATGCGTGAATTTTCACATTTTGAATATTTTAGTAAAACTGTTTTACCTTATCTCGAAGGACATAATCGTGATAAAGTATTATCTATTTGGAGTGCTGGCTGTTCTTCTGGAGAAGAGCCTTACACACTTTCTATTTTGCTAAAAGAACACTTCGCAAAAAAAGGTGTGCGATGGGATACTCGTATTTTAGCTACCGATATTTCTCAAAGAGCTTTAGAAAAAGCTAAAAAAGGCGTTTATTCAGCTGAAAGCTTAAAAGATATGCCAAGCGATTGGATTGAAAAATATTTTATACCTTCTGCGGATAAAAATTTTTACACTGTTTCTAATGAAATTAGAGCAAATGTTATTTTCAAAACATTTAATCTAATGGAACCAATCTCTTTTAAAAAGAAATTTGATGTTATATTTTGCAGAAATGTTATGATATACTTTGATAAAAACACTAGAGATAGTTTAGTTAATCGTTTTTATGATGCTACAAATAATGGCGGTTATTTATTTATAGGTAATAGTGAAACTGTTGCCCTTGATACAACTAATTATAAATGGATAATGCCTTCTGGTTACAGAAAATTTTAGATAAAGGTTGTTCCTATTTTTATGACAAAAAAACTTGATAAGTTAGATATTAACAATATGATAATTGCAATAGGAGCCTCAACTGGTGGAACAGAAGCTATTTTAAGCATTTTAAAAGAGCTTCCTTGTGATATGCCACCCATTGTTGTAACTCAGCATATGCCCGAGGGCTTTACTGATTTGTATGTACAAAGAATTGATCCTAAATGTAAATTAAAAATTAAACTTGCCGAGCATGGCGAATTTCTAACTCCAGGAGTTGTCTATATTGCTCCAGGTGGCGATTTTCATACGAAAATTTTAAAAATTGGACCTTATTATAAAATTGCACTTGTAAACTCTGATAAAGTTTCTGGGCATAAGCCAAGTGTTGACGTTTTATTTTCTTCGGTAGCAAAGGCTTCAAAAGAAAACACAATCGCTATTATTTTAACTGGTATGGGAGCTGATGGAGCTAATGGCTTATTAGAAATCAAAAATGCTGGTGGATATACAATAGGTCAAAACAAAGAATCTTGTATTGTTTATGGAATGCCTATGATGGCAAAAAAAATCGGTGCAGTTTTAAAAGAAACCGACTTATCCGCTATTCCTAATTTAATATTATCTCATTTGAAATTAATAAATAGATAGGCTGATATTCAGCCTATTTTTTATTTTGCATTTTTTTATATTTTTTTATAAAATTTTTCTTAAGTATTCAATTTTATCGCCGATATATTATTTGAAGGCAAGACAAAGTGTCTTGCAAAATAAAGCTAAACACGGATGTTTAGCTATTACAAATTTCATGGAGGAAATTTTTATGCGTATTCAACATAATATTACAGCGTTAAACGCTAACAGAAACCTTACTAACAACAACTCAGCTGTTG
>CAZVOQ010000020.1:0-4128 GCA_964628475.1 uncultured Oscillospiraceae bacterium
TTAAACTAAAAATAGTTATAGTTATATTTTTATATTTATATGGAAGAATATAATATAGAAAAAGAACAACAGGCAAAAATCTGAAAATGAAAAATATATTACTAAAAACCAAAATGGTACCTCACTTATTATATTAAGATATTTTAAAAGACGGAGAAGTAAACCCCCGTCTTTGTATTATACTATTATTTAAAGAATTCATCAATAGCAATATCGATTTTTTCATAAGTTTCATCGATATTAACTTCTTCTTCCTGACCATTATCAACTGCTACAACAAAAATAACATAGTTTCCTTTAACTGAAATTGTTGCATTTTCTATTTTATCAGTGATATTACCAGGATAATTTTCATTTGAAGAATATAGATAGTTTTGCCACTCAGTTACTAAAGCTTCAACATCGCCCACCATTCCTTCATTAGCTTCAATAACTAAAGTTAATCCGATACCAGGTGTTACAGGGTAGTATGTTCCAGCATAATTTTTATATAAAGAAGAATCTATTCCTCTTAAATCCATTTCATCGCTAGAAATATCTTTTGATGGATCCATCATATTAACTTCATTTATTTTTAAAACAGCATCTAAAACATCATATGGAGATTCAGTTGTGTCTTCTGTTTGTGTAGTATCTTCTGATTGAGTTGTTGTAGTATCTTCACTCTCTGTAGCTTCTTCGTTTGAAGAACAAGCAGTTAAAGATAAAAGTAAAGTTGCTGATAAAATAAGTGATAAAAGTTTTTTCATTTATTAAGTATCTCCTTTAAAATTAATTATCAAAAATAGTTTTGTCCGTTAGAATTTATATTATACATATATACAATATAAAAAAATGTAGAAAAATAAATTATTTTTTAATGTTTTCTAGATAACTAGTTTCGCTTTCGCCTTCATATGCATTAAGCATAGCTTGTGTCGCTAAAGCTTTAAAGCTATCAGTAGCTAGTGTTGCATTAGCAACAACATCGATACTATCAACAGATTTTCCTTCTAAAAATTGATTGATTAAATCTTGATTATATTTTGCAGGATATGTGCCAAGGTTCATTGCGTCCATTTGTGCTTTATATCCTTCGTCTTCGCTTTTTAATTCGCCTTCTTTTGAAACTGAATCAAATACAACTTGAGTTAAATCTCCCTCAGTTACTGTTACTTCAATATAATCTTTCCAACCAAGATTATCGTATTCTGTGAATTCTACGCGATATGTACCGTCGACTAATTCGATGTCTGAAGCTTCAACGCCAACACAACCTGTCATTACTGATAAAGTAAGTGCAGCTGATAAAGCTAGTGTTACAATTTTTTTCATAATATATAAATTCCTTTTTAAGTTAGTTAATACTTATTAGTGTGTTTTAGTGTTAATGACACTGCTAACATTATATATTTTTTTACATTAAAAGTCAATTTTTTAACAGGGTTTTGTAATAAAGACGTAACTTTATTACCATAATTTATAATATATTACTAAATAAATACTCTTACACTTGACATATCGCATAGAAAAAATTAAAATATTAGGTAGCAATTGAAGAATTAAAGTATAAAAAGCAGAAAGGGTATGAAGATTATTATGAAAAAAACAAAGAAACTTACAACAATTTCAATGCTTTTTGCCCTTGCAATGGTGTTATCGCTTTTTGAGGGAATGATAGTTCCTTTATTTGCATTGCCTCCTGGAATAAAATTAGGTCTTGCGAATATAGTTGTTATGTATTGTATGGTTTATATTGGTTTTGCTAGTGCATTGCAACTAAATGTGTTAAAAGCTTTTTTTGTTTTTTTAACAAGAGGAGTAACAGCTGGACTATTAAGTCTTTTAGGTGGAATTTTTTCAATTGGTATTATGCTAGTTTTAAGCAAGCTATTTAAAGATAAAATTAATTATTATACGCTTTCTGTATTTGGTGCATTGTTTTTTAACATTGGGCAATTAATAGGAGCAAGTATAATTTTAACGAGCGAAAAAGTGCTATATTATCTTCCTGTTTTATCAGTTTCAGCAGTTGCTACTGGGTTAATAACAGGAGCGATATTAACAGTTGTAATACCAGCATTAAAGAAATTTTAATTAATTATAAGGAGTATATAAAATGAACATTAAACCACTATTTGATAAAGTTGTTTTAAAAGCAGCTAAAAAACAAGAAACAAGTAAGAGCGGAATTATCCTTTCAGCCTCAGCTCAAGAAACACCAGATTTTTTAGAGGTAGTTGCAGTAGGCGAGGGGAAAATAATTGATGGAACTTTAGTGCCAGTGAGTGTTAAAGTTGGCGATAAAGTTTTAATGGCAAAATACACAGGAACAGTTGTAAAATTAGAAGATACAGAATATACAATAGTTTCTCAAGATGATATTTTAGCAATAATTGAGTAATTAATTTTAATAAAGTGAGGGAAATATAAGATGGCAAAGAAAATGTTATACGGGCAAGAAGCAAGAGAAAGCCTTCAAAAAGGAATTAACACTCTTGCAGATACAGTTAAAATAACACTAGGTCCTAAAGGGAGAAATGTTGTTTTAGACAGAAAATTCGGTGGACCATTAGTTACGAATGACGGTGTTACAATAGCAAAAGAAATCGAAGTTCGAGATGCTTTTGAAAATATGGGCGCTCAAATGCTACGTGAAGTTGCAACAAAAACAAATGATGCAGCAGGCGATGGCACAACAACAGCAACAGTTTTAGCTCAAAGTCTTGTTACAGAAGGCATGAAAAACGTTGCAGCTGGTGCAAATCCAATGGATTTAAAAAGAGGTATTGCAAAAGCTTGTGAGGTGGCTGTAAAAGCTGTTATTGAAAATTCTCAAGAAGTTTTAAGTAGTGAAGATATTAAAAGAGTTGCAACTGTTTCAGCTCAAGATGAAACAGTTGGCGAATTAATCGCAGACACAATGGATAAAGTTAGCCGTGAAGGCGTTATAACTATTGAAGAATCAAAAACAGCGGACACTTATTCAGAAGTAGTTGAGGGGATGCAATTTGATAGAGGATATATAACTCCGTATATGGTTACAGATTCTGAAAAAATGGAAGCTGTTATCGATGATGCATTAATACTAATTACGGATAAAAAAATATCTTCAATTCAAGAAATTTTACCTATTTTAGAAGAAATTGTGCAAACAGGTAAAAAATTAGTTATCATTGCAGAAGAAATTGAAGGTGAAGCACTTTCAACAATTATTTTAAATAAAATCAGAGGCACATTCACTTGTGTAGCTGTTAAGGCTCCTGGATTTGGAGATAGAAGAAAAGAAATGCTTTTAGATATTGCAACTTTAACTGATGGAACTGTTATCAGTGAAGAATTAGGCTATGATTTAAAAGAAACAACAACTGCTATGCTAGGTAGAGCAAGACAAGTTAGAATAAATAAAGAAACAACAACTATCGTGGATGGTGCTGGCGATAAAAATGAAATTCAAGATAGAGTTGCTCAAATTAAAGCTCAAATTGCTACTTCAACTTCTGATTTTGACAGAGAAAAATTGCAAGAGCGTCTAGCAAAACTAGCTGGCGGAGTTGCAGTGTTAAAAGTTGGTGCTCCAACTGAAGTTGAAATGAAAGATAAAAAATTAAGAATAGAAGATGCACTTTCAGCAACGAAAGCTGCTGTTGAAGAAGGTATTGTAGCAGGTGGTGGTACAGCTTTAATCAATGCAATTCCAAAAGTTAAAGCATTAGTTGAAAGCCTTTCTGGCGATGAAAAAACTGGAGCTAAAATTCTACTTCGTGCGCTAGAAGAGCCAGTTCGTCAAATTGCAAAAAATGCAGGGCTTGAAGGTAGCGTTATTATTAATGATATCTTAAAAGAAAATAAAGCAAACTACGGATTTGATGCTCAAAATGAAGTTTATGCAGATATGCTAGTTCATGGTATTGTCGATCCAACTAAAGTTACTCGTTCAGCTCTTCAAAATGCTTCAAGTGTTGCTTCAATGGTTTTAACAACTGAAGCGCTAGTTGCAGATGATGAAACAGCAGAAGAAAAAGCAGCAAATATGGCAGCAATGGGCGCGGGTATGGGCGGATATTAAAAATAAAAAAACAGCGGGTTTAATTGAAAATCCGCTGTTTTTAATTGTAAATAAACCACCGAATATAGCTAGCTTTTTAC
>CAZVOQ010000020.1:4138-14349 GCA_964628475.1 uncultured Oscillospiraceae bacterium
ACTTTTTTAATCTATTTTTCGTTGTAAATTGTGAAAGTGTTAAATGCAAAGTCGGTGTTTTCTTTTTCAATTATATCCATTATTATATATTGAACCTTTTCTTTTAAGCTAAGATGTTCAGCTAGTCCAACTGGGTATGAATGATATTGAATTAGCACATCTAAACTTGAAGAATTATAATTATCAAATCGAACTATTATTGTATCGGTTTTAATGTCTTCTAATTTTGAAAGCTCATTATTTATATTATCAATAACATTTTGCAGAGTTTCTTTTGAAGTTGAATATAGTAAACCTATTACTATTTTAGTTCTTCTTAAATTCATTTTAGTCCAGTTTGTGATACTATCATTTGATAATTTATTATTAGGAACAGTTATTAGTGCATTATCAAATGTTCTAACTCTTGATGATCTAAAATTAATTTCTTCAACAATACCCTCTATTGTTCCAACAGAAATCCAATCGCCAACTTTAAAAGGCTTATCAATTAATATCATAACGCCTGAAAAAAAGTTTGAAGCGGTGTCTTGTGCTGCTAAAGCAAATGTTAAACCAGTTAAACCTAAGCCAGTGATTAATCCTGCAACATCGTATCCAAGTTCATTTAATATCATAATTACAGTTAAAGAAACTACTAATATTTTTAAAATATTTGTAAAAAATAAAGAAATAGTTTTACTTTTATCTAGTAATTTTTCTGATAAAGTTGGGAAAAATACATGATGTCTAGTGATTAAATTTAAAATAGAAACGCTGATTGCTAAAATTAAAGCGATGTCTATAAATGTTTTAAATAAAGGACTTAGAAAAACAGATAATCCAAAAGGGAATGGGAATGAGATTCCAGCAAAATAAATACCCAAACATCTTATTGTATAAAACACAGGTTTTTTAAAGCTTTCTTGAAAAGCTTCGCTAAATTCAGGTGTGATTTTTTTTGAAAATTTTGGAATTAACTTTAAAAAAGTGTTTGAAATAAAGTTTGCCCCAAAATAAGTTGTAGCTAAAACTAATATTGAAAAACCAAATTCTGATAGTAGTTGTAATAAGTTTAATGATTGAAAATAGCCAGTTAGGCTATTAGTGATTTTTTCCATGAACATAATAAATCCTTTCTTTGTGTTTTGTGTGTTTGCCACTTTAATATTTAAGTAAGTAGCAAAATTTCACTAATAGGCAAGAGCGAAAATTACAAAACACAAAGCTTGAAATATACTTTCAAGCTTATCTTTTTGCATTGTATTTGTGGCTATATATTATCATTTATATTAAAAAAAGTCAATTTGATAAAATTTACACTTGATTTATTTAAAAAAGTAATGTATACTAATCTTGTAAACAAAGTCTGTTTCAGGGCGAGGTGCAATTCCTCACCGGTGGTTATAGTCCACGAGCGTTTTAAATTAAAATGCTGATTTGGTGAAATTCCAAAACCGACGGTATAGTCCGGATGAAAGAAACGAGCATTTTTTGTGCAATAATTTTCGCCCTATTTTAAGATTTATAGCTTAAAGTAGGGCGCTTTTTTATTCTCAATAAATACCCAATAGAAACTAGACAAAACAAAACAATCAGTATTTATGGAGGATTTTACAATGAGTACACAATCAATGAGCAGAAGAAAACCAATGGACACAAGAAGATTAACAGGAACAGCAATGCTAGCAGCTTTAGCATCTGTTTTAATGTTTATTAATTTTGTTCCACCTTTAATGCCAGCTTTTATTAAGATGGATTTTTCAGAAATGCCAGCCTTACTTGCAACATTTGCTTATGGCCCAGCTTATGGAGTGGCAGTTTCATTAATTAAAAATTTAGTTAACTTACTAACTACTTCAACAGGTGGAGTTGGCGAATTATCAAATTTTATTTTAAGTATCACTTTTATTATTCCAGCAGGGCTTATCTACAAGCATAATAAAAATAAAAAAGGCGCGATGCTAGCAGCTTTAGTTGGCGGTGTTTTAATGGCAGTAATGAGCGTTCCATCAAATTATTTTATAGTGTATCCTATTTACACTGCTTTTATGCCAATGGAAGCAATCTTAGGAATGTATCAAGCGATTTTACCTAGCGTTGATAATTTATTAGAGGCTTTATTAATATTTAATATGCCATACACATTTATTAAAGCTATGCTAAATTTATTAATAGTAAGCCTGATTTATAAGCCTTTATCTCCAATCCTACACAAAAAATAGAGTTGACAGATTTAAAAAAAAATGGTATAATGCGTACGAAAAGTTAATATTACACTTATAAAGAATGGCAGAGGGACTGGCCCTATGAAGCCTGGCAACCTATCTAAAAAAGAAAAGGTGCTAAATCCAGCGGTGAAACCGAAAGATAAGTAGCTTATACAAGCCCAAGGTTTTACCTTGGGCATTTTTTATGTAAAAAGAAAGAAGGAATTAAAATGAGAAAAGAATTTTTTACATCTGAATCAGTGACAGAAGGACATCCTGATAAAATAGCAGATCAAATTTCAGATGCAGTTTTAGATGCAATATTAGAAAAAGATCCAAACGGCCGTGTTGCTTGCGAAACAGCTGTTACAACAGGGCTTGTAATGTGTATGGGTGAAATCACAACAGATTGTTATGTTGATATCCCAAAACTTGCAAGAAGTGTTATCCGTGACATAGGCTACACAAGAGCAAAATTCGGTTTTGATAGCGAAACTTGTGCTGTTATGACAACTATTGATGAGCAATCAGTTGATATAGCACTTGGAACAAACGATAACGTTGGTGGTGCAGGCGATCAAGGGATGATGTTTGGATTTGCTTGTGATGAAACTAAAGAATTAATGCCATTACCAGTTTCACTAGCTCATAAACTAGCAAAAAAACTAACAGACGTTAGAAAAGATAACACTTTAGAATACCTAAGACCAGACGGTAAAACTCAAGTTACTGTTGAATATCATGATGGTGTTCCAGTGAGAATTGATACAGTTGTAGTTTCTTCACAACACGGACCAGAAGTGGAACTTGAAACATTAAGAAAAGAAATTATCGAACATGTTGTAAAGCCTATAATCCCAGTTGAATTATTAGATGAAAATACAAAATACCATATAAATCCAACAGGACGATTTGTTGTTGGTGGGCCTCAAGGCGATAGTGGTTTAACAGGAAGAAAAATCATCGTTGACACTTATGGTGGATACGCTCGTCATGGCGGTGGTGCTTTCTCAGGAAAAGACCCAACTAAAGTTGATAGAAGTGCAGCTTATGCAGCAAGATATGTTGCAAAAAATGTTGTTGCAGCTGGATTTTCAAAAAAATGTGAAGTTCAATTAGCTTATGCAATTGGCGTTAAAGAGCCAGTTTCAATATTTGTTGAAACTTTTGGCACAAACACAGTTGAAGTTGCAAAAATTGAAAAAGCAATAGCTAAAGTTTTTGATTTAACTCCAAAAGGAATTATCGACACATTAGAACTTAGAAAGCCAATTTATCGCCAATTAGCAGCTTATGGGCATATTGGTAGAGAAGATTTAGGCGTTAAATGGGAATTAACAGATAAAGTTGACGCTTTAAAAGCAGCAGTTGAAAGTTTGTAATTTTATATAAAAACAAAAAGAGGGCTAGTCCCTCTTTTTATTTTTAAGTATATTTATTATTTAAGTGTCTAGTTTAGTTATTAAAATTTTACACGCTGGGCAATGATAACTTTCAGGCTTGTGCTTTGATAAAAGTGCAACTTTTGTTGTTTTGCCAAGAACGATTCCGTTTTGATCTTCGATTTTTTTATTTGATAAAGCGATATCATCGTTTATCAAAGCATCTTTAGGCAGCCAGAAGGATGCATTTGATGATGGTGCGTGAATAAATCCAAGTTCCATTTCCATATTACAGATTGGGCATTTCATAAATAATTCCACCTTTCTTTATATAAAGTAACCTTAAATTAATTATACTACTCATAGATTAATTTTTCAAACTAAAATCACATATTTACATAAAAAAATATATATTTTTGCGATTTTACCAAAAAAATCATATTATTATATAGTATATTAACGATGAAATAAGAAAAACATACTTACAAATTCTTGTTTTAATTGCAAATATGCATATACAATGCTATAATTAAGGTGTAGCTATTTATAATTTATAATAAAGGAGCGATAGGAGTATGACAAAACAAAAAAAGAGTTTATTGATTTTTTTTATAATATTAGTTTTAATATTAATTGTAAGTATGTTTTTTGCTTTGCAAAAACAATTTCCGATTTCAAGAGGAAGTTATGTTTCAATGGAGTCAGTGAATTTAAGCGATGAAGTGAGTGTCAATCAATTTGTGTTTAATATAAAAACAGAAGATAATACTTATAATATATGGGCAAATAATCTAATTATCGATGCAGGGCATTATACATATTCTGAAACTGATGGATATGATTTTCAAGGCGAAGTTGCAAAATTGAATGTTATAGAGTATGCTGGAAATGAGTTTACTATCGAATTTTTAAATTTAGATGAAAAAATAGAAATAGAATTAAAAAAAGGCAGCAATGGATTAGTAGAATTTGCGGATGAAAATTTAGCAGAAGAAGAAATTGCACAACGCACACAAGAAATAAGAGAACAATTTAATAATTAATATACTAAAAGAGTGACGAAAAGTCACTCTTTTTTCATATAATAATTTAATAAAGATAAAGAGAGGGCATAGTTATGGTTTTATTAAATATTATATACGCAGCTTTTTTTACACTAGGTGTGTATTTTGTTTTTGAAATGGTTTTAACAGGGTTTCAAAAACAAAAAATTCCAAAATCAATAACTATTATTTTGGAAGAAAATGAAAATCAAATTAATAGAAATATACGGTTTTTAAAAAATAATTTAACTAATCATAATATTATTTTACTCTCAGAGAATGAAAATAATGAAAATAGTGATGTTAAAAGAGTGAAAAAAGAAGATTTACACAAATTTATCTTAAATGAATTATTTACAAATAATATTAATTAGCTTATAATAATAAAGATATAAATAGTTTTTATACTGTTTATATCTTAATTTATTTATAAAGTGAGATAATTTTGCAAGAAGTAGTTAAACTAGAGGGCGATATAGCACATATAACTTTTAGGAGTAGTGAAACTGGATTTACAGTTTTAGAGCTTTTATCAGGTGATGAATATATAACAGTTGTGGGCGAGATGGCAGAGGTAGGTGCTGGACAAAAACTTGTTGTTTTTGGCAGTTATGTAAGCCATCCATCTTTTGGTGTGCAATTTAAAATTCAAAGTTATGAAGTTGTTTTTCCGTCTAGTATTAATGCAATACTTGCTTATCTTTCAAGTGGAGTAATTAAAGGAATAGGCCCAATTACAGCAAAAAGAATAGTAGATGCTTTTTTAGAAGATACATTTATAGTGTTGGATTCTCAGCCAGAAAAATTAGGAAGTATTAAAGGGTTAACTTATAAAAAAGCCCTTGAAATTCAAAGTGAATTTAAAAGAATTTATGGAGTTCAAGATGCGATTAGAGAATTTTCAAGCTTTAATATAGAAACTTCGCAAGCTATTAATTTATATACCTATTATGGTGCAAACGTTATTGAAAAAGTTAAGGAGAATCCTTATATTATTTGTCTTGCGCCTTGCTTTTATCCTTTTGAAAAAGCAGAAGAGGTTGCAAATAGCTTAATGCTCGAATATGATTCAAAAGAAAGAATTCAAGGGGCTGTTTTGTATGTTTTAAATCATAATATACAAAAAGGGCACACCTGTGTTCCTAAAAAGAAATTAGTAGAAACAGTTGAAGTTTTTATATCAGTTGAAAAAGAAAAAATTCAAAATTCTATATTTGATATGATAGAAGATAATAAAATACTAAATGAAGATATTAATAGTGAAGAATTTATTTTTATCCCTGAATTATATACAGCAGAAATGATTAGCGCTCAAAAAGTTTGCGATTTACTATATCGCAAAGTGAAAGAGTATGAAAATTTTGAAGAGAAAATAAAGGATATTCAGTTTTTATATGATATTGAATATGCACCACTTCAAATTAAAGCAATAAAAACTGTTTTAGAAAATAATGTGTGCGTTATTACAGGTGGCCCTGGTACTGGCAAAACAACACTAGTTAAAGGCATAATTAGTTTATTTGAATCAAGGGCAGATAGAGTGTTTTTATGTGCACCAACTGGCAGGGCTGCTAAAAGATTAAGTGAGTTATCAAAAAAAGAAGCCAAAACAATTCATAGGCTATTAGGCTGTGAAAAAAGCGGTAGAGATGGAGTTAAGTTTTCAAAAAATATGGAAAATCCTCTTGAGTGCGAAGTGCTAATTGTTGATGAGTTTTCAATGGTTGATTCAGTTTTATTTAGCCATTTAATAACAGCTGTAAAACAGAATACAAGAGTTATTTTGGTTGGAGATTATAATCAATTGCCAGCAGTTGGAGCAGGCAATGTTTTAAAAGATTTAATACAAAGTGGTATTGTTCCAAAAGTTGAACTAACAGAAATATTTCGCCAAGCAAGAGAAAGCGATATTATTATTAATGCCCACGCTATAAATAATGGAGAAATTCCAAAAACAACTAAAAAGCAATCTGATTATTATTTTATTAATTCTGATGATATTAATGCGCAAAATTTAATTAGCGATTTAATAACTCAAAGATTGCCAAAAGCT
This sequence comes from uncultured Oscillospiraceae bacterium, assembly GCA_964628475.1. GTDB lineage: Bacteria > Bacillota > Clostridia > Oscillospirales > Ruminococcaceae > RGIG3102. Next base: position 10,806 of record CAZVOQ010000020.1, read on the forward strand.
TATGGATTTGATATAAGTGAAGATATACAAATTCTTTCGCCATCAAGGAAAAAAAGAGGTGGGACACAGAATTTGAATGCAGTGCTGCAAGAGGTTATAAATCCAGAAAATTCTTCAAAAAATCAACTTAAAATTAATGGGGTAACCTATCGTGTTGGCGATAAAGTTATGCAAACTAAAAATAATTATGATATCCAATACACAAAAGATGATGGCGAAATGGAAACAGGAATTTTTAATGGAGATATTGGATATATAATTTCTATTGATAAATTTGCAAGAGAATTAAAAGTTAGGGTTGAAGATAAGATTTATGATTACTCTAGTGAAGAAATTATGCAGTTAGAACACGCATGGGTTATAACTGTGCACAAAAGCCAAGGGTGTGAATTTCGTGCAGTGATTTTAAGTATTCCAGATACAATAAAAGAATTGCAGTATAGAAATTTATTATACACAGCTTTCACTAGAGCAAAAGAGCTTTTAGTTGTTGTAGGAAAACCTGAAATTCTTTCTAGCATGGTTAGAAATAATAAAACACAGCTTAGGTATTCAGCGATAAAGCATTTTATGATGGAGTATTACTATGTTGCTTAAATTTATTAAAAAATTAATAGCACCAAGGCGATGCCCAGCTTGCAATGTTTTTATTAATGATAGTGAAAGAATCTGTAAGATTTGTAATGGAAGTATTGTTAAAGAAAAAATAAAAACTGCAGATAAAAAAATAGAATTTTGCGATAAGGTGTATTCGTCTTATTACTATAAGGATAAAATAAGAGATATGGTTTTATTTGCAAAATATAAAACGCCAGAGTATTTTTTGGATTTTTTTATAAATGAAAATAGCGAGTATATAATGAAGATAATTAAAGAAAATAATATAGATTATATTATCTCTGCTCCTTTTCACAAATCAAAACTTTATAAATACGAATATGATTTACCGCAAGAAATAGCAAATAAACTATCAGAAGTAGTTGATGTGTCTATAATAAATGCAATTGAAAAAACTCAAAAAACTCAAAAACAACAAGATTTAACTGATGAAGAAAGAAAAATTAATCTAATTAATGTCTTTTCGGTTACAAAAGATATTAGCAGTAGAAATTTACTGATAATTGATGATATAATAACAACAGGAAACACAATTAGCCAGCTAGCCTTAACTTTAAAAGCAGCTGGAGCAAGCAAAGTTATTGCATATAGCTTTGCTATTAGAAAGGAATAAAAATATGGCAAATAATGATATAGGAATAGACTTAGGTACTACTAAGATAATGATATATGTTGATGGGGAGATAGTTTTAAATGAGCCAAGTGTTGTGGCTTATGATTCAAAAACAGGCTCGCCAATTGCTTTTGGCAATGAAGCATTTTCAATGGTTGGTAGAACGAATAATAAGATTTCAATTGAATATCCGTTAATAGATGGTGTTATTTCAAACTATACCCTTACAAAAGAAATGGTTCGTCATTTTATATTAAAAACTCATAAGTCAAAGCTTGTAAAGCCAAGGGTTTGCATTTGTATCCCTTCAGCTGTAACGGGAATTGAGGAAAATGCAGTTATCGATGCTGCTATGAGTGCAGGCGCAAGACAAGTGTTTTTAATAGAAGAGCCTATTGCAGCGGCAATTGGTATGGGAATTGAAGTTTTAAAAGCAAGAGGAAACATGATTGTTGATATAGGCGGTGGAACTACAGATATCGCAGTTGTTTCTTTAGGTGGTATAGTTTGCTCAAAATCAATTAAGGTTGCAGGAAATACTTTTGATAGAGAGATTATAAAAACTCTAAAAACAAAATATAGCTTTTTAATAGGGCAAAAAACAGCAACATTATTAAAACATGAAACAGCTAATTGTATTGAAGATGGAGAAGTTAACACTTTTGAAGTTAAAGGTATAGACTTAGTTAAAAGACTGCCAAAAAGATTAGAACTTAATACAACTCAAATTTATCCGATAATTCTTCCGATTATTGAAGATATTCTTTCAGCGATAAAGCAAGTTTTAGAAATTACTCCACCAGAACTTTCAGGAGATATATACGATAATGGTATTATTCTAACTGGTGCTGGTGCGAAAATTAAAAACCTTGATAAGTTTTTATCTGAACATTTAGGGATAAAAGTTGTGCTAGCGCAAGAAAGCGAAAATTGCGTTGCACTAGGAACTGGTAAATCTTTTGATTTTGAAGGTGAATTAGAATCTGGGTTTAGAAATGTTACTCCAGGATTATATAATAAATAATAAAAAACAGCAGGAATATCCTGCTGTTTTTTGTGATAAAAACACTGTTTTTATTTTATGAAATATGATATAATAAACAAGTATGTATTTTAAAGAGGTAAGAAGGAAAATAATGGATAAATTTATTAAACTAAGAAAAGAATATATAAATCAGCAATTCTCGCATTTAAACGAGATGCAAAGGCAGGCTGTTTTTAAAATAAAGGGTTCAGTTTTAATTTTAGCAGGCGCTGGAAGTGGAAAAACAAGTGTTTTAATAAATCGTATTTCTAATATGGTTCGCTTTGGTGATAGCTATAATTCTAGTTTTTTTCCAAACGATTGCCCAGAGGCTGTTTTAAATAGCTTAGAAAAAGCAGTTGAAAATAAAACAAAGCTTTCTTTTTCACAAGAAGAAATGATATCTTCTTATAGAGTGCGTCCTTATAATATTTTAGCTATCACCTTTACAAATAAAGCAGCATCAGAATTAAAAACTAGATTAGAAGCTTCTTTAGGAGAATATTCATATGATGTTATGGCGAGCACCTTTCACTCATTATGTGTAAGAATTTTAAGAAGATATGCTAAAAGTATAGGATTTAGTCAATCTTTTACGATTTACGATTCTGATGACCAAAAAAGAATTGTTAGAGAAATAATGAAAGATTTAAATATTGATGATAAATTTATTCAAATAAAAACAGTTATTGGAAGAATGTCGGGCTATAAAGATAAATTAATTTCTCCGAGTAAAGCAGAAGAATATGCAAATAATGTTCATGAAAAATTAATTATTTCTTGCTATAGTGAATATCAAAAAAGATTAAAAGCAGCAAATGCGTTTGACTTTGATGATTTAATTTACAAAACAGTTGAATTATTTAAAAAAGACGAAGATGCATTACTTTATTATCAAAATAGATATAAATATATAATGGTGGATGAATATCAAGATACATCAACAGCGCAATTTGAACTAGTGCGTCTTTTAAGCAAAGGGCATAATAATATCTGTGTTGTGGGCGATGATGACCAAAGTATTTATAGGTTCCGAGGCGCAACGATTGAGAATATTTTAAATTTTGAAAATGAATTTAGTGATACGTTCACTATTAAATTAGAAGAAAATTATCGCTCAACTTCCAATATATTAAATGCTGCAAACTCTGTTATTGCTAATAATAAAGGCAGAAAAGGCAAAACTTTATGGACTAAAAAAGACAATGGTGAAAAAGTTTTAATTTATAATTTTGAAAGAGAGTTTGATGAGAGTAAAAATATTGCTACTCAAATTATAGATAATATTG
>CAZVOQ010000021.1:0-14314 GCA_964628475.1 uncultured Oscillospiraceae bacterium
GCGTTAAAAAAATTGTGGTTACTCATCCTGAATGGTGGGTTGTTGATATGAGTTTGGAAGATCAAATTAAATTAGTTAAAGAATATGATGTTATCCTAGAAAGATGCTATGCTCAAAATCTAGGTGGCAACACATATAAAAGCAATTTTGAATCAAATTTAGAAGTGATTAAAGCAGTTGGCGCAAAAAATGTTTTAGTTAGCACAGATGGCGGGCAAACAGAAAATGCAGCTTGGGAAGTGGCGATGCTAGAATATATGAATTATCTTTATGAAAATGGAATATCAAAAGAAGATATTATGCAGATGTGCTCAAAAACACCAGCTTATTTACTTGGAATCGATGTTTAGAAAGGAATTAAATTTATGTTAAGTGCGTTAATAGTTGGGGCGATAATTATATCAGTTGCCCTTGGTTACAAAACAAAAATCAACACAGGCTTTTTTGCGATTGGATTTGCATATTTTATTGGATGCTTTGTTTTAGGTTTAACAACAAAAGAAGTAGTGGCTACATGGCCAGTTAGCACAATGTTTGTAATTTTTGCAGTTTCACTGTTTTACAACTTTGCAATGGTTAATGGTACATTAGAAAAAACAGCAAGGTATCTATTATATGCCTGTCGTAAAATACCAAAACTGCTTCCATATGCACTATATCTAACAGCAGCAGTTATAGCAGCTCTTGGCGCTGGATATTTCACAGTATTAGCGTTTATGGCTCCAATTTCTTTATTGATTTGCAAAGAAGCTAAAATGAATCAATTAATCGGTGCGGTTGCAGTAAACTGTGGTGCATTATCTGGAGCGAATTTTATGACTAGTGGTAGTGGTGTTATATTTAGAGGATTAATGGACACAGCAGGCTACACAGAAACATCATTTTCAAACTCAATGGTTATATTCCTAACTTCAGTGGTATTTTCAATTTTACTTATATTCTTAATGGGGCTATTAAATAAAGATAAAAATCAAGTTACACAAAATGTTACTTTTGAAAAACCAGAACCATACACTAAAAATCAAAAAACAAACCTTTCTTTAATATTAATTATGATGGCGATAGTTTTGATTTTCCCAATTATGAATATCTTAATACCAGGAAATGAAGCAATTATATTTATCAATTCACGTCTTGATGTAGGGCTAGTTGCAATAGTTTTCTCTATTATAGCATTATTACTTAAACTTGCACCGCAAAAAGATGTTATATCTAAAGTGCCATGGAACACAATTATTATGATTTGTGGGGTTGGTATGCTTATTCAAATAGCAATTAAAGCAGGCACACTTGATTTACTTTCAACTTGGGTAGGAACAAGCCTTCCACCGGTTGTAGTGCCAATAGCATTTAGTATCGTTGCAGCAGCGATGAGTTCATTCTCAAGCACATTGGGGGTTGTAACTCCGGCGTTATTCCCGCTAATTCCAGTTATATCACAAACAACAGGAATAGAATCAGCTTTATTATTTACTTGTATTGTTATCGGTGCTCAAAGTTCTGCGATTTCTCCATTCTCATCAGGAGGAAGTTTAATTTTAGGCTCTTGTGAAGATGAAGAAATAAGAGGCACATTATTTAATAAATTATTATTTGTAGCTATGCCAATAAGCGTTATAGTAGCAACAATTTACAGCACAATATTATCGTTTGTTTTATAATAATATAATAAAAAGCAACTATTTAATTAAATAGTTGCTTTTTTTATGTAAGATTATTTTTATAAAATATTATAAAGCAATTCCAGTTTCATAGCTTTTGTTGCCTATATCTTCTAAAAAATCAATTAGGTTATACTTGCCTTTAAAATATTCAAGTCCAATACTGATGCTTTCGCTAGAAAGTTTATCAGCTCTTTTTAATAGAGTGTCTAAGCTATCAACGCTATACATATTAGCCTTCTTATTAAACCAAATGGGAATATTCTCAACTTGCATTTTACTAGGCTGCATTCTTGAAGTAATCCTACCTGTTTTAAATCTTAAAACTTTTTCGGCAATAGGCGCTAAAAACCATTTAAAACCACCTGGAGAATTAAAAAAGTTTTTAACAAATATAAAATCATTAAAAGATTGAAGGTATTCCTCTTTGGGGAAATTAAAATCAGGATAAACAAAATCAACAGCACTTTTTAAAAGGGTTATAATTTGTTCTAAATCTCCTTTAGATAAATCAGGCGCAAATTTTAAAGGGTTTGGAGAGCGTTCACCATAAAAATTCCTTGCGATTTTTGTGTCTAGTGCTGTTTCAAAAAAAGTGTGTCCATTATCGATGTAATAAGCCTGCCCATAAGTATTTGTAACAAATTCAACGTAAGGGTGAATAAAGCTATCTAAACTATAATGACATAAAAAACCCAGGCAATAATCTTTTTGCGTATTAGTTTGGGCTAGGCGAAACAGTGTTTGTAAAAACAGACCTGTTTTTTCATTATGCATAACACTAGCGAGTTTATTAAAATCATATGTAGAAGTGCTGCCACTTAATGCTTTATATGCAAAAAGAGGATCAGGCCCGTTTGCGCCCCAGATTAGTGCGTTTAAATTTCTAGGTGTGTAATTTATAAGTTTAATAGCTTCAAGAGCGTTATGGCTGTGTGCATAACTATCAGGCATAATATAAATCCTCCTTATTTTTTAGTTTTTGATTTTGGCATAACAAAGAAGAAAATAAATCCTCCGATTATAAAAATTGATAACACAGATAAAACTCCCCAAGGAGCAGCTTGTGCGCTTATAGCGTCCATAACTTCTGGTGCGATTTCTATAGATGAATCAAGGCCTTGATTTTTCATAATTGTTTCTTGAGCAAATCCGCTAGCTAAACCAAAAATAGTAGGCCCTAGGATAGCTGAGAATTTACCGAATATATCATAAAATCCATAAAATTCGCCACTTCTTGATTTGTCTTCGATTAATTTTCCAAACATACTTCGGCTGAGTGCTTGAATACCACCTTGCGATGTTCCAACTAAGAAAGCTAAAATCCAAAAATCTACTGCACTGCGAATAAAAAATCCGTATATACAAATTACAATATAAACAAGAATACCAACGCCAATCATAGTTTGGGTGCCAAATTTTTCGCTTAATTTAGAATAGATGATTGCAAAAGGAAGCCCTAATAACTGTGTTAAAAGTAAGGCTAGTAGCATTTGAGTTGAATCTATTCCAAGGGTTGAGCCATAGATTGTTGACATATGTATAATAGTGTTTACGCCATCGATATAAAAAAAGTATGCAATTAAAAAATAAAACATTTTTTTGTTTGCAAATATTTCTGACATCGTAATTTTTAATTTTGAAAAAATATTGTTTATAGCATTTTTAAAGCCTGTATATTCGCTTGTTGCATGAACTTGGTGAACATTTTTTAAAATTGGAATAGAAAATCCACCCCACCAAAATCCAGTTAGTAAAAAAGCGATAATTAAAGTTGTGTTCATTGGAACGCCAACTAAATTTAGAATTAAAAATATAACTAATGGAATTGTGCTACCACCAAAATATCCAAGCCCAAAGCCCATTGTTGAAACTTTATCCATTCTCTCCTCAGTAGTTACATCTGGTAAAAAGCTATCATAAAATATATTTGCCCCAGAAAAACCAACACTACATATTATATATAAACCAAGGATTAATAATGCCGTTGTGCTACTGCCTTGTGGCGTTGAAACATCCATAGTTGGAGTGATTGCAAGAAGAAAACAAGGGATAACTCCAATAGTGATAAATATTTTAAATAATTTTTTCCTAACTCCTTTAAAATCTCCAAGTCGCCCAAGGATAGGCGATAAAAGAGCAATAATTAACATAGAGATACTAGTTCCGTAGCCCCAATTTGAAATAGCATCAATGCTGTTTTGGCTTACTGCTTCATAAAAAATAGGAAGAATTGTAACGATAATAACGCTTTGAGCACTGTTTGCCCAATCATACATCATCCAGCTTTTTTCCTCTTTTGTAAAGCCTTTTAAAAAATTCATAAGTAAACTCCTTTAAATGTATATATAAATATACTAATATACGTTTATTTTATCTTAAAGCTAAGAATAAGTCAAACTAAAACTGCTTTATTTTATTGAAGATAATATAATTAAAAAGAGTTAGGATTCAAATTGTATTAATTTAAATTAGAGTTAATTTTTTATCTTTTAAAGAATAAACTTTATTTGCAAATGAAAGTAATGAATTATCATGAGTTATCATAACAACACAGCAGCCATTATCGCGAAGTTCTAATATACTATTTAAAACTAAATTGGCGCTTTCTTTATCTAAATTACCTGTTGGCTCATCGCAAAATAAAATTTTAGGATTAGTGGCTAGCGCTCTAGCTATTGCAACCCTTTGTTGCTGACCGCCAGAGAGCTGATTGGGATAATTATTAAGCTTATCACTAAGGCCCATTTTGCTTAGATAATACTTTGCAGTGTCTAATTTATTTTTTTTATATTTTGAATATTTTAAAGGCAGTAAAACATTTTCAAGTGCTGATAAAGATGAAATTAGATTATAAGACTGAAAAATAAATGATATATCGTTTCTTCTTATATTATAAATTTCACTCATTTTACAAGAGTTGATTTTTTTATTATTTAAATATAATTCTCCTTCATCAAAATTATCTAAATTGCTTAAAATATTAAGTAGCGTACTCTTGCCACAGCCAGAAGCGCCGATAATTATAGAAAATTCATTTGCATTAGCAAAAAAATTTAAATTATCAAAAACAGTTAGTGTGCCGTCTTGCGTTGTGTATGTTTTTTTTAGATTATAAGCTTTTATCATAAATAGTTTTTCTCCTATTAAATTATTGATTTCATTATTAATATTCTCAAAAAAATAGGAATATAAACAAGAAATTTGCAACAAAAGTTAGTTTAGTCAAACTTTTTATTGACTTAGAAAAAGTATCGTGCTATACTATTACTAATTTGCAAATCATTCGCAAATTGAATAAATTAAGAATATAAGGGAAACTTGATTATGAGTAGATATAATACAGAACAAAGAAAAAAACTTATAACATTTTTTGAGAATAGCAATCACAAAACAATATCGGCACAAGAATTGTTTTTAGAACTGTGTGATAGTGGAATTAGCATGAGTGCTATATATAGGAATTTAGCAGAGCTTGAAAATCAAGGCATTATCTGCAAGGTTTTAGAAAAAAATAGAAAAGATGCTTTGTATCAGTATATAGATCCTAAAAATTGCGTTGGAATTATTCATTTAAAATGCAGTGAATGTGAAGAAACTATCCACTTAGATAAAAATATTTCACAGATGCTTTTTAATATCGCAATGGATAATCATATATTTAAAATAAATAAAAATGGAGCATTTTTATATGGCGAATGTTTAAAATGTCAAACAATTAAATCAATATTATAAAGGAAGAAAATTATGAACAAAAAACAATTTTTAGCACTAGGGATTTCAGCATCAATGCTTTTAACAGCATGCTCTAACAACGATGCACAAACACAAACTCAAACTGATGAAAAGATAAATATAGTTGCAACTTCGTTTCATGAGTATGACTGGGTTATGCAAATAGTTGGCGATAACGCTGAAAAATTTGAAATAAATTGGCTTATGGATACTGGCGTTGATTTACACAGCTATGAGCCAAGCGTTGAAGATGTTGTAGCTATTTCAAGTGCAGATTTATTTATTTATAACGGTGGTCCTTCACAGAGCTGGGTGCCAGAGGTGGTAGAGGCATCAACTAATGAAAATCAAGTAGTTATAAATGTTATGGACACTTTAGGCGATAATGTAAAAGTAGAAGTGGCTGTTGAAGGAATGCAAGCAGACTCACACGATCATTCTCACGAAGCTGAAGACGAGCATGCACATGAAGACGAGCACGCACACGAAGACGAACATACAGAAAATGTAGCACACGATGATGAGCATGTTTGGTTATCTTTAGATAATGCAGTTTTAATATGCGAAGCAATAAGCGAAGAAATTTCAAAATTAGATAGCGAAAATGCAGATGTTTACACACAAAATGCAAAAGAATACACAGATGAATTAAAAGCTTTAGACGAAGAATACACAGCTTATCTAAGCGATACAGTGCACGAAACGGTTATATTTGCTGATAGGTTCCCATTTTTATATATGATGAACGAATACGATGTTGATTATTATGCAGCATTCCAAGGATGCTCAGCTGAAACAGAAGCAAGCTTTGAAACAATAACGTTTTTAGCTCAAAAATTAGATGAAAATGAATCAGATGCAATTTTTATTATTGATGATGGCTTAGAAGAACTTGCAAAAACAGTTATTGATAATAGCCAAGATAAAGTGGGCGAAATATTTGTTTTAGATTCAATGCAATCAGTTTCTAGTGAAGAGATGCAAGCTGGAGTTAGCTATTATTCTATTATGGAGCAAAATTTATCTTTATTAAAAGATGTTCTTCAAACAAATGTTGTTACTGACTAAATCTTTTAGTGGCATAGGTTTGGAAATTAAATTTTCAAACATCGAGCTTTATATGTTTTGATTTTATAAATTATCAATATTTATCATTTAATTTAAATGATAAATAAATTTAGAACTCGAAGGAAAGGAATAGGCATAATAATGCAAATTAAATGCGAAAATTTATCAATAGGATATAATGGAAACGCTTTATATAATGATATTAATATAGAAATTAAAAGCGGTGAATATATTTGTATTGTTGGGGAAAATGGTGCAGGAAAAACAACTTTAATGAAAACAATTCTAAATCTTTTAGAGCCAATATCAGGCAAAGTTTTTATTGGTGATAAAGAAAATACAAAAGATATAGGATATCTTCCCCAGCAAACTCAAGTTCAAAAAGACTTTCCAGCGTCTGTTTATGAAGTTGTTTTATCTGGCTGCTTAAATAAAACAGGCATGCGTCCTTTTTATAATAAAAAAGAAAAGCAGATTGCAAATAATATGATTAAAAAATTAGGAATAGAAGATTTAACTAAAAAAAGTTATAGTAAGCTTTCAGGAGGCCAGCAACAAAGGACTCTTTTAGCAAGAGCTTTGTGTGCAACAGATAAAATATTATTGCTAGATGAGCCAACTTCAGGGCTGGATAAGGCATCTACAGCTGAATTTTATAAAATCATAAAACAGCTTAATAATGAGGGAACAACAATTATTATGATAACGCATAATCTAAGCGATGTTTTAGAAGATGCAAGTGTTATAATTTCGCTTATAAATAATAAAGTGCAAGCTTTAAATAAAAATGATTACAAGGAGATAAATAATGCTTGAAACAATTAACACGTTAATAGACTATTTTTCGTATGATTTTGTTGTGCGTGCTATGGTAGTTGGCGTTTTAGTGGCTCTTTGCTCATCACTGTTAGGGGCAACTTTAGTTTTAAAAAGATTTTCTTATATTGGAGATGGATTATCGCATATAGCTTTTGGTGCGATTGCAATTGCATCAGTTTTAGAAATTGCTAATCAAGAGATATTAGTTTTTCCAATAACGGCTCTTGCAGCTATCCTTCTTTTAAGAATAGGAACAAATGCTAAAATAAATGGCGATGCTGCTATTGCAATGATGTCGGTAGGCTCGCTGGCTATTGGATACTTATTATTAAATGTTTTCTCTGTATCAACTAATCTTGCAGGAGATGTTTGTACAACGCTATTTGGCTCAACTTCTATACTAACTTTAGAAACTAGCGATGTTATAACTTGTATGGTTTTATCAGTTTTTGTAATTGGTATATTTTTAGTGTTTTACAATAAAATATTCGCTGTAACTTTTGATGAGAATTTTGCAAAGGCAACAGGCATTAATGTTGGTGGATATAATCTATTAATAGCGATAACAATTTCGGCTGTTATTGTTGTTGCGATGAACTTAGTTGGCTCTTTATTAATTAGTGCATTAGTAGTTTTTCCAGCATTGTCGGCTATGAGATTATTTAATAATTTTAAGGCAGTTATTATAGCCTCGGTTATAATTTCAGTTACTTGTGCATTTATTGGAATTATTATATCTATTTTATACGGAACTCCAGTTGGGAGCACAATAGTTACGGCTGATATAGTTGCATTTGGATTGGCTTGTTTAATTTCAAAAAGAAAGGGAATAGCATAAATGAAATATAAATTAATTTTTCTTTTAGTAATAGCTGTAGTTTTTACTGCTTGTTCTTCAAAAAGCCAGGAGATCAAAGAGCACGATGAATTTAGCGATGATATTGACTATGATTTAACTCAAATGAGCGAAACTATGGTTTACTCTCAGATATTTGATTTAGTTTCAACTCCTTTTGAATATGAAGATGCAAGATTTGTAATTGAAGGCAATTTAATTGAATCAGAAGATTTAAATACTGGCGAAATATTCTATGCAATATTTATAGAAGATGCTGCGGCATGTTGCTCGCAAGGCTTAGAAGTTGTGTTTACTCAAGATTTTGAAATACCAACACTGCCAAAAAGCGTGGTTTTAACAGGAACTATTAAATCTTATAGCTATAATGATTACGATTATGCATTCGTTGTGGCAGAAGATATTGCAGATATAGAAGTTTTAGAAGAATAAATATCACAGTTTTAATAAGGAATTTTGAAAAAACCTAAGGTTTTCTTGAAAATTCCTTATTTTTATGGTATTATATGTTATTAGTGATACTTTACGTATATTAAATTAAAAGGAACAATTATAATTATGTCTAAATTTGAATTTATAAAAAATGAAATAGAAGGCCTTGTGGTAATAAAGCCAACAGTGTTTGGTGATAATCGTGGATTTTTCTTGGAAACATTCCAAAAAGAGGAATTTAAAGCTGCTGGAATAGATAAAGATTTTGTGCAGGACAACCACTCAAAGAGCACCAAAGGTGTTTTAAGGGGGCTTCATTTTCAAACTCAAAATACTCAAGGCAAATTAGTTAGAGTTATAAAAGGTGAAGTGTTTGATGTTGCAGTTGATGTGCGCCCAAATTCAAAAACATTTGGCCAATGGTATGGGCTTGTTTTAAGCGAAGAAAATAAATTGCAATTTTATGTGCCAGAAGGATTTGCTCATGGATTTTTAGTTATGAGTGATGAGGCAGAATTTGTTTATAAATGCACAGATATTTATAATCCAAAAGCAGAAGGCGGAATTCCTTATAATGATGAAACAGTAGGGATAAAATGGCCAGATATCGGATGTGAATTTAATTTAAGTGAAAAAGATAAACTTCACACATCATTTTTACAGCAAGACTTTAAAGAATTTACGGAGTATTAATAATTATGAAATCTTTTTTTACTACATTTTATAAATATAGATTTCTTTTGCAAAATTTAATATCAAGAGATATTAAAGTTAAATACAGAAGAAGCGCTTTAGGTATTGCGTGGAGTGTTTTAAATCCTTTATTTATGATGCTTGTTATGACAGCTGTTTTCTCATTTTTCTTTCAATCAGATATTGAGAATTTCCCTGTTTATTTACTATGCGGGCAATTAATGTTTACTTTTTTTAGTGAATCAACAACAAATGCAATGGGAAGTGTTTTAGTTTCATCAGCGCTAATTAAAAAAGTGTATGTGCCAAAATATATATTTCCCCTTGAAAAAGTTTGTTTTTCATTTATAAATATGCTATTTTCTCTAGTGGCATTATTTTTAGTTATGGTTTTAACAGGGGCAGAGTTTCACTTAGTTTTACCTGCTGTTATTATCCCAATGTCAACTTTATTTGTATTTAATTTAGGTGTAGGTTTATTTTTATCAGCTGCGGCTGTTTATTTTAGAGATATTATGCACTTTTGGTCGATACTTATTATGGCACTAACTTATATGACACCAATATTTTATCCAGAAAGTATGATTCATGGCTCAATTATTGCATCGGTTTATAGATTAAACCCATTATATTGGTATGTTATCACTTTTAGAGAAATTGTTTTATATGGCAATTTGCCAAGCCTTATCCATATTGCAGCTTGCACAGGAGCCGCTATAATTGCATTAGTTGTTGGATTTTTTACTTTTAAAAAGAGTCAAGACAATTTTATTTTATATATTTAGGAGATAGCATTTTGAGTAAGGTAGTAGAAATAAATAATGTTAGCATGAGATTTAATCTAGCTAGCGAAAAAGTTGACAGTTTAAAAGAATTTTTTATTAAAAAATTTAATGGTAGCTTAAAGTTTCAAGAATTTTGGGCTTTAAAAAATGTTAGCTTTGAAATACAAAAAGGCGATGTTTATGGCTTAGTTGGGCTTAATGGCTCAGGTAAAAGTACATTATTAAAAACTATTGCTGGAGTTTTAAAGCCAACAAAAGGCTCTGTTGAAGTAGTGGGAACTATTGCGCCTTTAATCGAGCTTGGAGCAGGCTTTGATATGGAGCTTACTGCAAGAGAAAATGTGTATTTAAATGGTGCTGTTTTAGGATTTAGTAAAGAATTTATGGATTCTAAATTTTCTGATATAGTTGAATTTTCTGAACTACATGAGTTTTTAGATGTTCCTTTAAAAAACTATTCTTCTGGTATGGTTGCGCGTATTGCGTTTGCGATTGCAACTGTTACCGAGCCAGATATTTTAATTGCCGATGAAATTCTAGCAGTTGGAGATTACACATTTCAGCAAAAATGCGAAAATAGAATAAAAGAATTGATGGCAAAAGGAACAACTGTTATTTTAGTTAGCCATTCAATTCATCAAATTGAATCGCTTTGCAATAAAGCAACTTGGCTGGAAAAAGGCAATGTTATTATGACAGGCGCTGCCTTAGATGTTTGCAAGGCATATAGCGAGCAATATTAATTAAGGAGTTATCTTTATGAGCGAAAACTTGCAAGACAGCCCTTTGAAATTTTTAAAACGAAATTTAAAAATCGATAGATTAACCTCTCTTTTAAAAAGAGGGGTAATTTCATTTAAAAGAGAAGGATTAGAAGCAACATATAGAAAAATTGATTTTAGAATTAAATTGATGACTAAAGGCGAAGTTTTTAAATTTCGCAGTGATATTCCTTTAAAAAGAGAATTAAAAGAGCAAAGGGAAACAGTTTTTAATTTTATGCCTAAAATTTCGATTGTTGTTCCTTTATTTAATACAGATGATAAATTTTTAAAAGAGATGATAGAAAGCGTTTTGCAACAAAGCTATCAAAATTTTGAATTAGTTTTAGTTGATGCATCTGATAAAAAAGATTTATCTAGCATTATCTCTTCATATAAATCAAAAAAAATAATCTATAAAAAATTATTAGAAAATAAAAGCATTAGTGAAAATACTAACGAGGGCTTTAAGCTTTGCACAGGCGATTATATTTCGCTTTTAGACCACGATGATGTTTTATATAAAAATGCTTTATATGAAAATGTTAAAGCTATTAATGAAAATGGGGCAGATTTAATTTATAGCGATGAAATAGTGTTGTCTGGCGATTTAAAAAAGCTATCGCAATTTCATTTTAAAATAGATTATGCACCAGATTATTTAAGGAACTTAAATTATATAACTCATTTTTTAGTGTTTAAAAAAGAGTTGTTTGAAAAAGCAGGGGCATATCAATTAAAAGAATATAATGGTGCTCAAGATTTTGATTTAATTTTGCGCTTAACTGAAAATGCACAGAAAATTCATCATATTCCAAAAGTTTTGTATATATGGAGAAGTCATGAAAATTCAACTGCAAGCGATATGACTAAAAAAATGTATGCATTTGAGGCTGGTAAAAAAGCAATTGAAGACCATTTAAATAGAATTGGCTTAAAAGGAACTGTTGAAATAAGCGAATATAATGGAAGCTATAAAATACAGTATGAAATTATAGATAATCCACTAGTTTCTATTATTATTCCAAATAAGGATAATATCGATGATTTAGAAAAATGTTTGGATAGTGTTTATAAATATTCAGGGTATGATAATTTTGAAATAATAGTTGTTGAAAATAATTCAAATGAGGATAAAACATTTGAGTTTTATAAAAAAGCCGAGGAAAAATATGAAAATCTAAAAGTTGTTTATTATAAAGGCTCTTTTAATTTTTCAGCAATTTGCAACTTTGGCGTTGATTTTTCAAAGGGTGAACATATACTACTATTAAATAATGATATTGAATTTATAAAGAAAAATGCAATAAAAGAATTGCTTTCATACTCTCAAAGAAGCGATGTTGGGGCTGTTGGGGCGAAATTATTATATCCAGATGATACAATTCAGCACGGCGGTGTTATCATAGGGATAAATGGCTCGGCAGGGCATAGCCATAAAGGGCTAAAATCAGATACAACAGGAGATTTATACAGATTAGTAACTGTGCAAAACTACCTTGCTGTAACTGGGGCATGCTTAATGACTAAAAGAAGCTTATATAAAAAATATCCTTTAAACGAGGAGATTTTTGCTGTTGCTTATAATGATGTAGACTACTGCTTGAATTTATATAAAGCTGGATTTATAAACGTGTTTACGCCACACACCCTAGCTTACCACTACGAATCAAAATCAAGAGGACTTGATGAAACTGATAAACCAAATTTAAGATACGAAAAAGAAAAGGAAGAGTTTTATAGAAAATGGGGAGAATTTTTTAATTATAATGATCCTTATTATAATCCTCACTTTACATTACTTTTTGAAAACTATGGGTATAAATAATGCTTAAAATTAAAAGATTTAAAGAATTAGTTGAGCTATTTTTTAGCTACATAAAACAAGAAGGGCTAATAGGAACAATTAAAAGAGCCTTAGCCTTTTTTAAGCGCCGATTAAGAGCGAAAAAAGGAAGATTTTTGCCTCCTGAAACAGAGCTTTTAAAGCAAAGAGAATATAAATCTAGCGTTTTAACAAACGGGCTTATCAGCGTTGTAACTCCTTTGTATAACACAAATAAAACGCATTTAAAGGAATTTGTAGAAAGCTTTTTAAATCAAAGCTATCAATATAAACAGTTGGTTTTAGCTGATGCGAGCGATGAAAACTACGATTATATAAAAGATTATATAATATCTTTAAATGATGAAAGAATTATTTATAAAAAACTAGAAAAAAACTTAGGAATATCAGAAAATACAAACGAAGCTGTAAAACTTGCCTCTGGTGATTATATAGCCCTTGCAGATCATGATGATATCTTATCAAAAGATGCTTTATATCAAATGGCTTTTAATATTGATAAAACAAAATCAGAAGTTGTTTATTCAGATGAAGCGTTGTTTTCTAATGATTACACAAATCCAATAGTGGCTCATTTTAAGCCTGATTTTAGCTACTATTATTTAACAAATTGTAATTATATCTGCCATTTTACAGCTATTAAAAAAGAATTATTTATTAAAGTTGGTGGGCTTAATAGCCAATACAATGGTGCGCAAGATCAAGATTTATTTTTAAAATTATATGAAACAGGCGCAAAATTTCATCATATAGCTAAAGTTTTATATTATTGGAGAGTGCACGAAAATTCAACTTCAAGTGGAACAGGCGCAAAACCATACGTAACTGAAAATGCTATAAAATCTTTAAATCATCACTTAGAAAGAATGAATATAGAGGGACAGGCGAAAAAAGGGATTTTTGATAGCACATATAAAATTGATTATAAAATTCTAAACCAGCCTAAAGTTTCGATAATTATTCCAAATAAAGATCATATTGATGATTTAAACCTTTGTGTAAAATCAGTTTATGAAAAAACAATTTATCAAAATTTTGAAATTGTTGTAGTTGAAAATAACTCAGAAGATGAAAAAACATTTGATTTTTATAAAAAGCTTGAGGAAGAATATGAAAATCTAAAGGTTGTTTATTATAAAAATGATTTTAATTTTGCGAAAATTAATAATTTTGCTATTAAAAATTTAGACAGCGATATGTTTTTAATGCTTAATAATGATATTGAAATAATTAATAAAGGCTGGCTTTATGAAATGGTGTCGCTTGCACAAAGAAAAAATGTTGGAATAGTTGGGGCAATGCTCTACTACCCTGATAACACTGTTCAGCATGCAGGCGTTATAACTGGGCTTGGCGGATTTGCAGGACATAGCCATAAATATCATCTAAAAGGAAAAAGCGGATATATGTTCCGTTTAGCTTGTGTTCAAAATTTATCTTGCGTAACAGCAGCTTGCCTATTAGTAACAAAAGAGGCTTTTTATTCAGTTGATGGAATGGATGAAGAATTTAAAGTTGCCTTTAATGATGTTGATTTTTGTTTAATGATTAGAAATAAAGGATATGAAGTGCTATTCACTCCATATGCAACTGCCTATCATCACGAATCAAAATCAAGGGGTAGCGATAAAAATAAAGAGAAAAAAGAGCGTTTTGAA
>CAZVOQ010000022.1:0-6396 GCA_964628475.1 uncultured Oscillospiraceae bacterium
AAAAATGATTATATGATGTATTCATTAGAAAAGTATGTGCAACTAAAAACAACGGATAGTTTAATAAGTGTTTTCATTTTAGGAATATTTTGTGGTATAACAATGTTTATAGCTGCAAAATGTTATTATAAAACAAAGGATACACAAAATGGCATTGCTGGTTATTTGGGGATGATACTTTGTGTGATGCTATTTTTATTATCGGGATTTGAGCATAGCGTTGCAAATATGTTTTATTTTAATATTAACGGAGTGTTCACTACTAATATCATAGTTTCACTTATTGTTGTAAGTATTGGAAATGCAATAGGAGGCAATTTAATTCCTTTTATTCTATCCTTTACAAATAATAAATAAGTTTTTTAAATCGAGCTTTAAAACTAAAATATAATTTTATAATAAGAAAAAATATGCTTTATGCATATTTTTTCTTATTATTATTTTTCATAGATTTCTTTTAAAGTATAGTAAAAGTTTTCAACACTACGATTTCCATTATTATTTGGAAATATGCAGTGTGGTAATTGGTTTAATTTATTATGTTTTAAAATACATGCCTTGCAATTTCCATGTAAAGCGCAGTCAGCTTTAGTGCAAGGGCAAAAATCTTTATTTGTCATATTATCTCCTAATTAATAAATTGATTTTCTTTATTATAAAGTGTTTTATATCCAAAATTTAATGCTAAAAATACAGAAGAAGACACAACTGCAGCTAAGCAAATATTTATTGATATTTGATACAAAATAGCAGTTGTAGGCGATTCACCGGATAGAATTTGTCCAGTCATCATTCCAGGAAGTGAAACTATTCCCATGCCTAGCATTGAATTTATCGTAGGTAAAAGAGCAGTTTCAAGCGAAGTATTAACGATAGGTTTAAGAATATTTTTAGGCTTTGCACCTTGATTAAGTAAAACTTCTATTTGTAATTTTGAATCTTTTATTTTTGATATAAATGTTTTAACTCCAAGAGTTACGCCAGTCATTGCGTTGCCTATAATCATTCCGCTAATAGGTATTGTGTATTGAGGATTAAAAATATTTTCACCCACAACAATAGTTATAAAAAATAATATTACAAAAATACCTGATAAACTTATTGAGCTTGCAATTATTAATTTGAATTTACTATTTAAGCCTTTATTAACGCTAAGAATTCGATGAACTGCAAAAATACACATAAAACTTAAATATATGCATACAAAAATAGGCGAAGGGTTTTCAATAATATACATTAAAATATATCCTGCTAAAGTTAGCTGAATTGTCATTCTAATGCTTGCTATTAATAAAAGTTTTGTTTGTGATATTTGGCTAATTTTCATTATTATTCCTACTATTACTAATAGTAGATAAATTAAAGCAAAATTAAAAATACTAATTTCGACAGCATTAGTCATGCTTTTTTCCTCCTTTTAATTCAATTAAATTTTCAGCGAAAATTTCAGTTAGTTTTGAATCATGGCTAATTATTACCAAAGTTTTATTATTGCTTTTAATATAGCTTATTATATTTGATAAAACTTTTTGAGCTAGCTGAAAATCAAGCGCAGAAGTCGGCTCGTCAAGCATTATGGTTTCGGATTTTATAGAAAGGCAAATAGCTATGTAAACTCTTTGCTTTTCTCCGCCTGAAAGAATATCACACAAAGTGTCAAGTGGAAAGTTTGCTAGAGTTAAATCTAAAAAATATTTCATTTCACTATCGCTAATATTAGGTTTTTCACAATACTGATAAAATAAATTAAAGTTTTCCTTAATGCTTGCTTGGAATAAAAAAGGAGTTTGAGAAATTAATTTAACTTCATTTCTAAGTAGGATACTATCAATTGTATCAATTGGGTTATCCTTGTAATAAATGATTCCGTTTGAATAGTTTTCAGTTCTATTAAAGAGCTTTAAAAGAGTGCTTTTCCCAGAGCCGCTTTCTCCAGTGATAAAATTAATTTTAGATTTTTTTATATGAATATCATCATAGCTTATAAAATTTTTAAAATTTAAATTTTGAGTTTTAAACATAATTTCCTCCTTGAAATAATTGATATATAAGTGTATAATATAAATAACGAACATCAATATCGTGTATCAATATCGTATTTCGATATTGATATGATAACATAAGGAGAATTAAAATGCAAGAGCCAATTTTAAGAAAATTATTTTTAGGATTTATACAAATACATATTCTTCACCATGCAAAAGAGCATCCTGTGTTTGGCACATTTATGATAGAAGAATTAAAATCTCATGGATATGATATTAGCCCTGGAACATTGTATCCTATATTTCATAGTTTAGAAAAAGCCGAGCTTTTAACTGTTGAAAGTAAAACTGTTGAGGGGAAAGTTAGAAAATATTATTCTATCACTCAAAAAGGCGAAGATGTGCTAATTCAGGCAAAACAAAAAGCAAAAGAGCTCGTTGGTGAACTATAAAAGTTAACACTAGGTTAAAAATTAATAAAAAACTAGGGTGTAAATATATACACTCAAAAAGAAACAAGTGGCTCAATGTCACTTGTTTCTTTTTAATAAATAGAGAAAGTAAAGATATAATAAATACTGGTATAAGCCATAAATATGCTGCTTTTCATAAAATGAAAAGCAAAGCTGAGCATTCGCAAAGTTTCTTTATAGATATTCTATCTATACTCCAGTCTTTTTATCATTAAAGTAATTTCAAAAACAAAACTATATTGACTTCTGATGGGGGTTTTGATATAATTTCAATATTGAAACTATAGGAGGGTTTATTATGAGAAAAGCATATTTTAAGTTTATGAGTGCAATTGATATTGATTGCTATAAAAATATAAGGGATAGTGAATTTGGGAAAACTTTGCCTTATTCAGATATTGTTCAGTTATTTATTTTAGGGCATAAAGAAAAAACAACGGTGAGCGAATTAGCAAATAAGCTTAATCTTTCTCGCCCTGCAACAACACAAAAAGTTAACGAATTAGAAAAAAAAGGATATATTATAAAAACTCAATCAAAAGAAGATAAAAGAGTTACATATCTTTCGCTATCAGAAAAATTAATTGAAAGCAGTAAAGATGCAAAAGCAAGCACACTTATGGATGCAGTGGATAAAGAATTTTCGGATGAAAAAAAGGCTGTTTTTAGTGAAATATTAGAATTTATGGCAGATTATTTATTGGAGGAATAATGCAAAACGAATTTATTAAAATTATTGGTGCTAGTGAAAATAATTTAAAAAATATATCAGTAAATATCCCGAAATATAAGTTAGTAGCATTAACTGGGGTTTCAGGTAGTGGTAAGAGTAGCTTTGCTATGGATATACTACAAAAAGAATGCCAAAGGCAGTATTTAGAATCTATGGGAATGGTTACAGATGGACTTAATAAACCTAAAGTAGATAATATAGAAGGGCTATCTCCGTCAATTTCAGTAGGACAAAGGGTTTTATCAAAAAATCCACGTTCAACAGTTGGAACATATACTGAGATATTAACATATCTTCGCATACTCTATGCAAAATTGGCAACGAGAATTTGCCCGAATTGCAAAGGAGAAATTTTACCAAGCTTTGATGAAGATGAAGAGATTGATTTTACAGATACAAGCTGTCCACATTGCAAAACAAAACTTCATCATCTTTCAATGGCGAGTTTTTCTTTTAATAAAGCTGAAGGTGCATGCTTAAAATGTAATGGGATAGGAACAATTACTACTGCTGATTATTCAAAACTTATCGACGAAGAAAAAACGATTGCACAAGGGGCATTTTATTTATGGAATAGCGAGCTTTTTGCAGAACATTATTCTAAAAGCTTAGAAAAATGTGCAAAGCATTATGGTTTTGAGTTCGATGTTACTAAAAAAGTTAAAGATTATAATGATTTAGAAAAACTTGTTTTATTTCGTGGTATAGATAGCGATGAATTTAAAGAAATGTTTCCTAATATTAAAAAGCCTAAAAGAGTTGCAGATGGAAATATTGAAGGGATAATGAATTTTATTGATAAAAAAATCATTGAATCTGCAACAAAAAAACTAAATAATCCAACTTTAAATTCAGCACTAACTCAAGCAAAATGTGATGAATGTGACGGAACTAGGCTAGGATTTGATGGGCGACATGCAATTTTAAATAATAAAACTATAACCCAAATTAGCAAACTAACAATGTTAGAAATGGTTGATTTTATTAATGATACTCTAAACACTTTATCAGATTCTGCTAAAATTATAGCAAATCCAGTTATAACTGATATTTTAAAAAGAGTAAATGGAATCATTAAAATAGGTCTTGATTATCTTACTATTGATAGACCAGTATTCACTTTATCAGGCGGAGAAAGTCAAAGATTAAGATTAGTTAGCATTTTAGAAAGTGGGCTAACAGGAGTTTTATATATTTTAGATGAGCCAACAACAGGACTTCACGCAAGAGATACAGAGCTTTTATTAAAATCTATAAAAAAACTTCGTGATTTAAAAAACACAGTTATCGTTATTGAACATGATATGGATTTTGTTAAAGAATGCGATTATATTATTGATTTTGGTGTGGGTGCAGGCTCTTTAGGAGGAGAAATAGTAGTACAAGGAACTCCTTTACAGATTGTAGAAAATAAAATTTCAAAAACTGCAAAGTATTTATCTGATGAAAAAATAAAGCTAAACAGCGAAAAAATAAACTCAGAAAAATTTATAGAAGTAAAGAACGCGACTGTGCATAATCTAAAGAATGTATCAGTGAAAATTCCATTATCTCAGCTAGTTTCATTTGCAGGAGTTTCAGGAAGTGGGAAAAGTTCACTCGTTTTTGATGTTATAGAAAACTATGCAAAGGGAAGAAAAGCAAAGGTTGAAAAAATATTAGGAATTGAAAATGTAGGTGAAATAATTAAAATTGATCAAAGCCCAATAGGAAGGCAAAGCAGAAGTAATGTTGCAACCTATACTGAAGTATTCACTTTAATTAGGGAGCTTTTTTCTAATCAACCACAAGCAAAAAAATTAAAATTAAAGCCAGCAGATTTTTCATTTAATGTTAAAGGTGGAAGATGCGAAAAATGTGAAGGGCTAGGAGTTATTTCACTCGATATGCAGTTTTTAGACGATATTGAAGTAGTATGCCCAGTTTGTAAAGGCCATAGATTTAAAAAGAAAATCTTGTCCGTGGGCTATAATGGAAAAAGTATATCTGATGTTTTAAATGCAACAGTGCTTGAAAATATTGAGTTTTTTAAAGATAATAAGGATATAATTAAAAAATTAAATACAATTAATGATGTGGGGCTAGCGTATTTAAAATTAGGACAATCAACAACAACTTTATCTGGCGGTGAGTGTCAGCGATTAAAATTATCAAAAGAGCTAGCAAAAGGAAATAATTGTCACACTTTATATCTATTAGATGAGCCAACAACAGGGCTTCATCCATCTGATAGTGAAAAATTATTAGCGCTATTAAGGCGATTGGTTTCTCAAAATAATTCAGTTTTTATAATTGAGCATGAAATCAATATGCTATCAAAAAGTGATTATATAATCGAATTAGGGCCACTCGCAGGAGATAAAGGAGGCGAAATTATAGCAAAAGGCACACCTTTTGAAATTTCTCAAAATAAAAATAGCTTAACTGGTGAGTATCTAAAAAAATAAATAAATTTCATAGATTAATAAAATCACGACAAATTATTGGTATTTGTCGTGATTTTATATTAGATTTTATTATTTTTTATTAAACGTACTGTCATAATAATTGGCGTCTTTTCGTTATTAAAAGGAATTTCATAAAAAGCATCAAGATAAAAGCCAGTTTCAAAAGCCAAATTTAGTATATCGCTTAATGAGCGATGGTAATAATTTTGCAAAGATGGCTGGTTTTCAATGGCAACTCCTTTATTAATACAGCTTGTGAAATAATCTTCGTTTTCATAAGTAAAGCAAGGGTGATGAGTTGCAAAAACAAAAGCACCATTATTACAAAGCATGTTATGAACAGCACAAAATAAAGGTTTGATTTCTGAAATATCCATAATTGCCATATTAGCTACAGCTTTAGTGAAAGGCTTAGATTGTTTTAATTTTAGTAAATCGTCATAATTTGTGGCATCACAAACAGAAAAATTAACTTTATCTAAAACTTTGCTCCTTCTTTTAATAGCTAAATCAATCATTTTTTTACTGTAATCAAATGCTATGATTACAGCGCCTTTTTTAGCCATATATTCAGAATAGTTTCCATTGCCACAAGCAATATCTAAAATTAAATCATCGCTATTTATATTAAGCAGTTTATCAACAGTGGGCCTTACTAAATCACGATGAAAGAAGTTTGATTCATCGCCCATGCAATTATCCCAAAACTCTGCATTATCTTCCCAAGCTTGAAGCCCATTATCTTTAAAATTCATTTT
>CAZVOQ010000022.1:6406-6889 GCA_964628475.1 uncultured Oscillospiraceae bacterium
TTAAAATATTCTATGGAATCAACTTTAAAAGCTGAAAATTTCAAAAATTATAAATAATGTTTTTAACTTTAGATTATTGCAGTAATATTTAAAACTGCATAATTAAAATTGATGAAATTAATATATAAATTATAACACAAAATGGTTATAAAATGCTAGTTGAAAACAGAGATATATTGACTTTTTAAACAATTATAGTATAAAATAAAATTAATAGATGGTTATTAAAATATTATAAAGGAGGTTAAATTATGTCGTTAATTAATGTTTCGAATTTAACTTTTTCATATGATGGAAGTTACGATAATATATTTCAAGATGTTTCTTTTCAAATCGATACAAATTGGAAACTTGGGTTTATTGCAAGAAACGGAAAAGGAAAAACAACATTTTTAAATCTGCTTTTAGGAAAATTTGAATATAGTGGCAGTATTTCATCATCAGTGGAATTTGAATATTTTCCTTTTATAGTTAAAAATGAAG
>CAZVOQ010000022.1:6899-14052 GCA_964628475.1 uncultured Oscillospiraceae bacterium
ATAGAAATGCAATTGAAATCATTGAAGAAATTTATCCTGATTATGAATATTGGCAGATAAAAAAAGAATTATCATTATTAGAAGTTGACGAAGATGCTTTGTACAGAGAGTTTAAAACTCTTTCTAGTGGAGAAAAAACAAAGGTTTTATTAGCGACATTGTTTTTAAAAGAGAATAGCTTTTTACTTATAGATGAGCCAACAAATCATTTAGATATAAAGGCAAGACAGGTTGTTAGTAAATATCTTAATAGTAAGAAAGGTTTTATTTTAGTTTCGCATGATAGGGCTTTTTTAGATAATACGGTTGATCATATTTTATCAATAAATAAATCAAATATTGATATTATAAAAGGTGGATTTTCTACTTGGATGGAAAATAAAGAAAAACAAGATAATTTTGAAATTTCAGAAAATGAAAAACTGAAAAAAGAAGTTAAACGTTTAGAAAAAACTGCAAAAGAAAAATCTGATTGGTCTGATAAAATTGAAGCGACTAAAATTGGAACAGGTGCTTTTGATAGAGGATACATAGGCCATAAAGCTGCAAAAATGATGAAGCGCTCAAAAGCAATAGAAAAAAGGCAGACAGCGGCAATTGAAGAAAAATCAAAGCTATTAAAAAATATAGAAACTAGTGATAATTTAAAGATTACTCAATTAAATTATCATTCAAAAAAGATTGCCATTTTAGAAAATATTAAAATACAATATAAAGATAAAATCGCTTGTGAAAATATTAGTTTTGAAATTGAGCAAGGGGATAGAATAGCACTCGTTGGCAAAAATGGCTCAGGGAAATCAAGTGTTATAAATTTAATTGGTGATAAAGATATTTTTTACACTGGTAATTTTCAAAAAGGAAGTGGTTTGAAGATATCAATGGTTTCTCAAACCGCCGATAATTTAACGGGTAATTTATCTAGTTTTGCAAAAGAAAACAAAATAGATGAAAGCTTGTTTAAGGCAATTTTAAGAAAATTAGATTTTTCAAGAACGCAATTTGAAAAAGATATGAGCGAATTTAGTCAAGGGCAAAAGAAAAAAGTTTTAATAGCAAAAAGCCTGTGTGAAAAAGCACATCTTCATATATGGGATGAGCCATTAAATTATATAGATGTTATTTCACGCATGCAAATAGAGAATTTAATATTACAATTTAAGCCCACAATTGTTTTTGTTGAACATGATAGTGCGTTTACAGAAAATATTGCAACAAAAAAAGTTGAATTTTAATTATAAATCAAAAATACTAAAAAAGACGAATTTTGATTCGTCTTTTTTAAATTTATATATGATTTTTTTGCAACTAAAACTTAGTTAAAAATATAACAAATTAAACTTCTAAAGCTTGATGTTAACTGCTTTTTTTGAAAAAAGTTAGTTATAATCAACTTAAATACATCGATAAACTTAATTAGATAAAATTTTATTTATATCTTTACAAATGAATTTTTTTGTGGTAAAGTGATAAAAAAAGGTATAATTTTTTGGAGGTTATTATGAAAATCAAAGTCTGTATAGGTAGCTCATGCCATCTTAAAGGTTCACGACTAGTAGTTGAAAAACTAAAAAAGCTTATCGATGAAAATGCTCTAAATGATAAAGTTGAATTATCTGGGAATTTTTGCATGAGTAATTGTCAGCAAGGTGTTTGCGTTGCTGTTAATGATGAAGTGCATTCAGTTACACCAGAAACAGTTGATAGTTTTTTTGAAAAAGAAATAGCAAAAAATTAAAAGAGTAGTGAATAAAGAGGGAAGTTATGGCAGAGTTTTTAAAATTAAAAAAATCTAATTGCAAAAATTGCTATAAATGTATAAGACATTGCCCTGTAAAATCAATTAGATTTTCAGGTGGTCAGGCAAATATAGTTGGCAATGAGTGCATTTTATGTGGGCAATGCTTTGTAAATTGTCCACAAGATGCAAAAGAAATAGCGAGTAGTACAGAGGCGGTAAGAGTGCTATTATCTTCAAAAGAGCCAGTTATTGCATCAGTAGCGCCATCATTTTTAGCAAACTATGAAGGAGTTTCGATTAATTCAATAAGCGAGGCTTTAAAACAATTAGGATTTCATTCAGCAGAGGAAACTGCAATAGGTGCAACTATAGTTAAAGATGAGTATCAAGCGATGATCGATAGAGATAAAAGAGATATTTTAATTACTTCATCCTGCCACTCATTAAACTTATTAATTCAAAAATATTATCCAAAATCATTAAGGTTTCTAGCGGATATTATCTCGCCAATGCAAGCGCACGCTTTAGATATAAAAAAGAGATATCCAAATGCAAAAGTTGTTTTTATTGGGCCATGTGTTGCAAAAAAAGATGAAGCAAATTACTACAAAGGGATAGTGGAAGAGGCGATAACTTTTGAGGAATTAACTTCGTGGCTTATTAAAGAAAACATAGAAATTAACAAAGAAATTTCAGATGATAGTAGAAATAAAAGTTTAGCAAGATTTTTCCCAACAAGTGGTGGAATATTAAAAACAATTAAAAATAAAAATCCGGAGTATACTTATTTTTACGTTGATGGCGTTGAAAATTGCATGAAAGCATTAGAAGAAATTGAAAATGGAAAACTAAGTAAATGTTTTATTGAAATGTCTGCCTGTCAGGGTAGTTGTGTTGCAGGGCCAGTAATGGAAAAATATAGAAAAAATCCGATTTCTGATTTTTTGAATATAAAAAACAATGTAGGGAACGAAGATTTTGAAGTTGAAAAATTGGAAGATTCGTATATGAGAAAAAACTTTGAACCAATTCAACTTCGTAACACAATACCATCAGAAAACGACATAGAATTCTTCCTTAAAAAATTGGGTAAAGAGAAAAAGGAAGATGAACTTGATTGCGGTTCTTGTGGATATAATTCATGCAGAGATAAAGCAATAGCAATTTATTATGGAAAAGCCGATTTAACAATGTGTCTTCCTCATTTAAGTGAAAAAGCAGAAACTTTTTCAGATTTAATTGTTCAAAATACTCCAAATGCAATTATTGTTTTAAATGATAATTTAGAAGTTCAAAGAATTAATAATGCAGCTGTTAATTTAATTAATATAAGAAATGAAAATGATATACTAGGAGAAGACGTTGTAAGAGTTTTAGATCCGAGCGATTTTTTAGAGGTTAAAGCTACTGGCACTCCTATAAAAAATAAAAGGGCATATCTTGCAGAATATGATAAATTCGTTGATGAAACTATTATATTTGATAAGCAATATAAATTGTTTATATGTATAATGCGTGATGTTACGAAAGAAGAAGAGGAACGAAATAAAAAAGAATTAATTAGCAGAAAAACGATTGAAACAACAGATAAAGTTATTGAAAAGCAAATGCGAGTTGTACATGAGATAGCATCATTACTAGGAGAAACAACAGCCGAAACAAAAATTGCACTAACTAAACTCAAGGAGTCGATTTCAAATGATTAATTTATGTGCAGATATAGGATATAATAGTTTAAATAAATATAAAGAAGAATTATGCGGAGATCAAGTTGAGATAATTGAAACTATGGATAATTCAACAACTATTGTTTTAGCAGATGGGCTAGGAAGTGGAGTTAAAGCCAATATTTTATCAACACTAACATCCAAAATTATTTCAACAATGATATCTCAAGGCCTTAGCATTATAGATTGTGTTGAAACAATAGCACAAACACTACCGGTTTGCTCAGTTAGAGGGATAGCTTACTCAACGTTCACTATTTTTAGGATTATTAATAATAAAGAAGCCGAGATAATTCAATATGATAATCCTAATGTAATTATGTTTAGAGATGGTGAATATTTAGATATTCCATATACAGAACTAATAATTGGGGGCAAAAAAATACTTCAATCTAAAGTTAGTTTAGAAGAGCACGATGTTTTCTTTTTGATGAGTGATGGATGTATCCATGCAGGAGTTGGGAGATTTTTAAATCTAGGCTGGGAAAGAGAAGATATAGCAGAATATATGCAACCACTTATTAACACAGAATTTACAGCTAAAACATTAAATTCGATTTTGCTTGGAAAATGTAGTGAATTATATAATGAAATGCCAGGAGATGATACAACAGCTTGCACTGTTAAAATAAGAAAAAGGCAGGCTATGAATTTAATGATTGGACCTCCTTCAAATTCAGATGAAACAGATAAAATGATGTCGTTATTCTTTTCAAAAGAAGGAAAACATATTGTTTGTGGGGGAACAACATCAACGCTAGTGGCAAAATATTTAAAAAAAGATATAATACCATCACTCGACTTTTTCGATTCAGAAATACCACCAACAGCTAGAATTGATGGGGTAGATTTAGTCACCGAAGGAGTGATAACGATGAGCAAGGTTTTAGATTATGCAAAAGATTATTTAAATGATAATAATCTTTATGGCGAGTGGAGTGTGAAAAAAGATGGCGCATCTTTAATTACTAGACTCCTATTTGAAGAATCAACAGATATTAATTTTTATGTAGGAAGAGCAATAAATCCAGCACATCAAAATCCAAATCTGCCAATTAACTTTAATATAAAAATGCAGTTAGTTGATGAGGTTTCAACATATCTTAGAAAAATAGGAAAAAGAGTTAAAGTTAGTTATTTTTAAGTGAGTGGGAAGGAAAAAGGGATATGAGAAAATTCGATACAAAAGTTCAGCATCTAAAATACAAGGTTTTAAGAGAAGTGGCAAGACACGCTTGGAATGATACACTATTAGAAAATGTAACAGAAATACCAAAAGCGCTCACACTAGGTCATGAAGCTGAAACAAGATGCTGTGTTTATAAAGAACGCGCAATATTAAATGAACGAGTTAAAATAGCGATGGGAGGAAATAAAGAAAATCCTAATGTTATTGAAGTTATAGATATAGCCTGTGATGAGTGCCCAGTATCTGGCTATGTTGTAACATCTTCTTGTAGAGGATGTTTATCGCATAGATGCTCAGATGTTTGTAGGTTTGGAGCTATAACATTTGATTCTAATCACACAGCTCAAATTGATAATTCAAAATGCAAAAACTGTGGGGCGTGCGCAAAAGTCTGTCCATATTATGCTATTATTAGTAGTCAAAGACCTTGCGAAACAGCGTGCAAAGTTAAGGCGATACAAAAATCAGAAAATAATCAAGCAGAAATTTTAAATGATAAATGCATTTCATGTGGTGCATGTGTTTATCAATGTCCTTTTGGCTCTATTGCAGATAAATCATTTATTTTAGATACAATTAATATCTTAAAAGAAAGTGAAAATAATAAAAAGAATAAAGTTTATGCTATTGTTGCACCATCGATTTCAAGCCAGTTTCAATACGCAAAACTAGGCCAAGTTATAACAGGGATAAAAGAATTAGGCTTTTATACAACGGTTGAAGTAGCGTTAGGTGCTGATGCAGTTGCTCTAGAAGAATCAAAAGAACTTGCACAAAAAGGATTTTTAACAAGCTCTTGTTGCCCTGCATTTGTAAAATATATTCAGCATGAATTTCCAGATATGAAAGAACATATTTCGCATAATCTTTCTCCAATGGGGAAAATTGCTCAGTTTATTAAGAAAACAGATCCAACAGCAAAAGTTGTTTTTATTGGCCCGTGTACATCTAAAAAGATGGAATTTCAAATGGAAAAAGTTAAAAAATATGTTGATAGTGTTATCACTTTTGAAGAATTACAAGCGCTGTTTGATAGCAAGGATTTAAATCTTAGCGAACTTTGTGAAGATGTATTGGATAATGCGTCTTACTTTGGTAGGATTTTCGCAAGAAGTGGCGGGCTTTCAGATGCAGTTGCTCAAGCTATGAAAGAGCAAGAAATAGAATTTGATTTAAGAGCTGAAAGATGTGATGGTATAGAAGCGTGTAAAATAGCATTATTAAAATCATCAAAGAAAATCTCAGAGTCAAACTTTATAGAAGGTATGGCTTGTGTTGGAGGCTGTATTGGTGGTGCTGGCTGTTTAACTCATGGGCCAAAAGATAAAACTCAAGTAGACAAGTATGGAAAAGAAGCCTTAGAAATTGCAATGTTAGATGCAGTTAAAGTTTTAGAATTATAAGAAAAAAACAGTGTAGCTTAAAATAGATACACTGTTTTTGTTTTAAGATGAAAAACATTTAAATTATCTAAAGTGAAAAAAATGAAATATTCTATTGGTTAATAATAGATTTTGTGATATAATTAATAATAATATTATATTTTAGGAGTTAGTATGAATTTTTTTAAAACATATAAAAGCGTTGATAACATTTGCAAAGATATGTATTCAAGCGATGATGGTGTTACTGCGTATATAAATGAGATGCAAGCGTGTACAAATACTTCTTTCCAAACTGAAAATTGGAAAGAAGATTTTACAAGGCTTAATGATGTGCGAGATAAAATAAATCAAATAGCTCACGAAGTTGATTGCAATGAAGAAAACATTTTAGAAAAACAAGATGCAAAATGGCTTGAAGAATTTCATAATAAACTTTTAAATAAAACTGATCCTTTAGCATTATATACAAAAGCGATAGATGAATTAAATTCATTAAATACGCAAACAGTAGATTTATTAAAAGAAGAAGTAGAAGATTTATATAAAGAAGATGAAAAAGATTTAAAATCAAATAATTCTAAGAAAACAATAGGAAAAGTGTTAGATTTATTATATGCTTTATTAGCAGTTGGATTAATAGGATATATATTGTTTATAAAATAAATTTAAAGGCTTAAAATGTGCTAAAAATATTTAGTATGTTTTAAGTTTTTTTATTTACTAAAAATAATAAAATACATATTGACATTAACGTAACGTAATAGTGTATTATATATTTAAACACTAAAAAGGAGGAGATGTTTTGAGGATAAAAGAAGTTGCAAAATTAGCAGGAGTAACAGTTCGCACTTTACATTTTTATGATGAAATAGGCTTATTAAAACCTAGCGATGTAAATGAAAATGGATATAGATATTATAATGAAGATAATCTTGAAGTGTTACAGCAAATTTTGTTTTTTAGAGAACTTGAATTTTCTTTAGTGGAAATTAAAGAAATAATTCAAAATGAAAATTTCAGTAAAGAAAGTGCGCTTAAAAATCATAAAGAGATATTAATTAAAAAGAGAGATAGGTTAAATGATTTAATTAGGCTATGTGAAAAAACATTA
>CAZVOQ010000023.1:0-13866 GCA_964628475.1 uncultured Oscillospiraceae bacterium
GAAAATTGAATAAATAAAAATGGTAACATATAATAAATAAACCAATCTAAAAGCCAAAATGTTAAAATTTTGAGAGTACAATTATTTTTTATTTTGAAAGGAATTTATTCATGAAAAAACTAATTGTATCACTTTTAGCAACTGCTGTTTTATTTACAGCTTGCTCAAAAACAGAAGAAACTGTAACTACAACTACTGAACAAACAGCAGTAACTACAGAAACTACAAATCAAAGCACAGGCAACTACACAGATGAGATGAAAATCCCTTACACAGTTGATTTACACGAATATGGCGCAGACAGCGTTGAAAGAGATGGCGACCATGAAGGCTCTCCATACTTCTCTTCAGTAGATTTTTATAATGCTACTAGCACTGATTCCCTAACAATCATTTCAAATTTTGAAACTCAACAACAAACAAGCGAATGGTCTTGTGGAGTTACAAGTGCTGTTATGATGCTTAATCACTACGACGCTTTAGGCGAACATAATGAAGAAACTTTAGCTGCATTTAGAACAAATGGCATGGATGAAGCTGCAACAAGCCTTGAATCATTAGTTATGATTTTTGAAGAAGTTGGCGGATTCACAGTTGATAGCACTTACAACTATGAAGGTGATGCTATTTACGAATATATGACTTTAGATAAAATTCAAGAATTATTATCTGAAGGAACTCCTATCGCTTTCGCTTGGAACGACTGGGGCGGACACTGGCAAGTTATGATTGGTTATGATAACATGGGCACAGAAACTTATCAAGATGATGTTATCATTGTTGCAGATCCATACGATACAACAGACCATAACCAAGATGGCTACGGAGTATACCCAGCTGAAAGACTATACTACAACTGGACAATGTATGACTTCTTTGAAGAAAGATTTGATCTAGCTGAAAGAGATATGCTTTTTGCAACTATAACTCCAATAGCTGAATAATTAATTAAATTACAAAATACACAAATAACACAATAATCAAAAGGTAGGCTATAAAAGCCTACCTTTTAATTTAAATTAGATAAAATTTCTAATCTACATCTTTAAAATCAACATCAATACTATTATCACTTTTAGATTTAAATCCACTCTCTTTAATAATATTATCAACTATATCAATATTTTCTTGCATAAACTTCTTATATTTTCTTGCCACAAAATATGACGAAATACTCTCAACTATTAAAGATAGCCCTATAACTCGTATTGTAACTATTGCTGTTGTAAAAGGATTTAAAAGTAGTATACCTGCTAAAACTAATTTTAATATTGCGCTAATTAAAGAGCTACTCCAATTATTATCGCCAAAGTTTTTTAAAGCAAAAGATTTTTGAATTCCATTTATTGCAGAAAATAAAACAAATATTCCCACTATAAAAGGAATTATCGACATAATAGTTTCATGATTAGTTAATGTAAAAACACCTAGTGCTATTAAAATAAATGCATTTATCACACCAAAAATAGTTGCAGTGCCTTTTTTAAGATTTAAAAAATAATTAATAGAAAAACCAACTCCTTGAATGAGAAAAAATGCACCTATAATAGTTGTGATTAATGAAGTTGTTATTCCTGGAATTAAAAAGAACAGCAGTCCTATTAATATTGAAATGCCAGAAAAAATACCAGCACCTTTTTTATTGAAATAAAAAAACATATATCCTCCTTTTATTTATATAAATTATTTTTAATTTACTATTTACTATCTTTATTATACTATTATCTTATTATAAATTTGTGAAATTTATAATATTTTATTCTTTAAACTCAAAAGCAGACAGCTAAATAGCCGTCTGCTTTTGTTGTTCACTATATAAAATTTAATAATTAGGTATGTTTTTCTTCTGCTGTTTCTTTTTCTACTTTACTTTTTGATAATAAAGCAATTACTAATTGAATCACAGTTATCACAGCCGTTGGAATAGTGTATTCATCTATCATTGCCCTTGGCAATGTTATATCTTGTGTGTAAATAAATAATACTATTGTAGCTATCGCTGGAATAACGCTTAATAATTTCATTAAAGTTTTATTATTTCTAGTTGAAGTAGTATTTTCTTCATCTTCTTCATCTTTATTATTTCTTGCTATAATTTTAATAATTAAAACAAAGCTGATTAAACTAGTTAGGATTGTTAGAATTAAATTAACTAATGCCCAAGCGCTTGAATCTCTGCCTGCAAGAGGAACATTTGCCTCATTAATTGAAATTTCTGGTGCTGTGTCTGCTGAAACTTCCACTCTTTCAATTTGAACTTCTGGTACTTCTGGAAGTTCTGGCTCAATTTCTGGAGTTGTTGGAGCAACTATAACTAAATCTTCTTTTGGAGCAATAATTGAAGTTGTAACAGGGTTTATAGTAAAATCGCCTTTTTGTGTAGTTACAACATAATTTGCGCTATCATTATAAGAAACAACTAATGCATCAACATATGTGTGGTTTTCATCATTTTGTGTGTTAGCGTTTGGTCTTCCAACAAGAATTGTTCCTAAATCATTATCATCAACTAATACAGGGCCACTCATTTTATAGCCTTTATCTGCATATAAATCTTCATTTGCAGATCTTAATGTGTATTCAAATGGAGATGGATCGTCTTCATTAACAAATTTTGATGAATCTTCTGCTATTATATTTACTGGTCGATGAACAATTTCAAAATCGCCTTGTTTGTATGTTATTTCATAGTTTTCATTTAATTTTGATTCTTCAAAGCCTTTTACTCTACCTGTAAATATCGCAAGCCCGTTAACATAGTTTCCTACATTTTCATCATCGATATCTTCTAATTCTACACGCTGTACAACTGGCGACATTCCCTCGCCAAATAAATCTTCTATTTCATCATCATTAGCTAACACGCCACTATCTATTTCAATTGTAAATTCTGGATCTACTTCGCCATAGATTTTTCCAGCATCACTAGCTTTTAAAGTGATATTTCTAGCTGTAATTTCTAATGTTCCGTTTATATATCCATCAGTTTCGATTGTGTAGTTAGGGTTAATAGTCCCCGATAAGATTTCTGGCACTAAATCATATTCACCTTTATTATCTTTTTGGCCTAATGGATAATCTTCACTCACGCTCATGCTAGGTCGAGTTACAGTGAATGTTGCACCTATTTCATCGCCTGAAAGTATTCCGTCAATTTCATATCCTTCATAGCCTAATTCATCTTCTTGGCCATAAATTTTAGTGTCGTCTTTTGCAGTAACTGTAACTGGCTTAGGTGTAATTTTTAATGTTGTGTTAGTTGTTATTTTAACTGTTTCATCACCTGGATGATTTAATGAAACTTCAACTGTGTAAGTGCCTACATCAACTGGTGCAGATTCTAAAGTATTACCTTGTGAATCTTTATAAATAATAGTTGCATTATTTGCATCTAATTCACCTAAATTCAGTTTTGATTTATCATATTCAATTTCATTTTTAGAATATACAGCTGTCATTTCATTTGCAGAAATATTGTATTCTTTAAGCTGATACTGTGCCACTAACTCTATAAAGAATGAATTTAATGTTAAGCTTTCGCCTGAATTATACATTCTTTCTTCATTGCTTGATGTTCCTGCCCATCTATCAGTTAGCGCCCAGCTAGTAAATTCAAATCCTTCTGCTGGAGTTGGCTGATTTTCTATAACAGTTGTAGTCTCGCCATAGAAATAATCATTAGCATCAACAAGTGTAGTACTTACTTGGCTTGCATTAAATGCTTCTTGATTTTCATAATATTTTGCTGTTAATTTTTGAGCAGTTAAATTAAAGCTCCAATCAATTGTAATTGATGTATTTTGTGTACCCACTTTTAATGGTATTGTAACAGTGCCATACCATGGGCTATTTTTCAAACCACCATTCTCATCTATAATTCTTGTTGGAATATTGTTATAATAAGGGCCTTCATTTCCACCAGCATATCCATTTTCAGGTTTTACACTAGAGTTAACAGTCCACGTCCAACTTGAAGTAGTTGTTGTGTATCCATAAGTTTTTAGAGTATCCACTAAATCTTGGATTATTGTTTCTTTATTGCCTTCTCTATCAGATTTACCTGGATTTAATTCAAAGCTATAAGTTTCGATTCCATCTATAGCTTCTAATTCTTCTCTTGAAAGTCCTGCACCATTAACTAAATCAGTGCCAACTCCCTCATTTATTACTAAATCATCAATTGCCATCCATTGTGCTGATAACACAATTGGCTCGCTTGGCATTGGGAATGATGAACCATTTGGATAAACAGTGTTATTTGATGATAGTTCCCAGCCGGTAAAAATGTGGCCTGCTTTTGTTGGGTATGTTGAAGTTACATTAATTGTTTGCCCTGAGTAATGCAGGTTTGGTCTTGTATAATCTTTTGAGCCACTTACAACCCAGTTGCCGCCATTTAATGCATAAGTTACTGTATAAGCATCTAAAATCATACCATCTACATGCAAACCTGTAGATTGATCTTTCATTACATACCATACAATCGGTGTTGCATCTGGTAAATCTTTTGTAAGTTTTGTAAATGTGTTAGTATATTCAGCTGGAATATTTCCATTTTTATAAGCACTATACATTGCATTATATTCGCCTATATTTTCTGGAAGAATATCACTTGCAACTAGTTCGTCTATTAATTGCTTTATTTCGCCCGTTGAGTTAAGGCTTTCAAGGTAGTAAGCTTTAAAACTAGCTGTAACTGCGCTAGGTGTTATATCATCTAATATAGATCCATCTACTTCTTTAGTAAGTGTAACTTTATATGCAGGCGCATAAAGGCTTTCGCTATTAGCTTGCCCTGCAAAAGTTGCTATAAAGCTATCCACTTCGTCTGCTGATACTACGCTTTGATGAACAAACATTTTCATTTGAAATGGCTCAGGCGTTGCAGTTGGCGTTGGCGTTGGAGATGGTGATATTTCTACTAACGCTTCACCTTCTAATTCATCTATAGTCGCTGCACTTAATTCTTCTTCTGATGGAGTTGGGCTTGGTGAAACAGTTGGAGTTTCAGTAGCTCCTGTTTCATCTAGCTCTGGCTCTTTACTTGGAGATGGCGAAACTTGTGTATCCGGCTCTTGTGTTTCGCTAGCATCTGTTGGCTCTGGCGATGCTTGAGCGCCTGTTTCATCAGTTGGCTCGGCTGTCGGCTCAACTGTTGGTTCTAAAGTTGGCTCGGCTATAGGCTCTTGAGTTGGCTCAGGTGTTGGCTCTTGAGTTGGTTCAGGAGTTGTTTGAATTTCCACAACTGCCTCTTGCGAGCCATCTTCTCCATCTAATGCCCCTGTAGATGCGAATGTTGGCAATGCAACACTCACAACCATTAAAGCCGCCATTATCAGGCTTATGGTCTTTTTATTTGGTTTAAATAGTTTTTTCATTATTCTTCCTCTTCTAATAAAGTTATGCTAAATTACATTTTAATTTTTCAGTGGTGACTTTGGTTAAAACGCATTATATTTTCATTGTTTTAATTATTATATCATCTTTTTGTTACATTTCAATTACTTAAATGTAACTTTTAGGATGTTTTCATTACATTTAAAGTATATTTACGTTACATTAATTTGGAATTGTGAAAATTATGTGAAAACGGAAGATTTTAAAAAAAAGCAACTACTTAATCTAATTTGATTTCGTAGTTGCTTTTTTATTTTAATCATCTAATTTTAAAACTGCTGTAAATGCTTCACTTGGAACTTCAACGCTTCCTAATTGACGCATTTTCTTTTTACCTTCTTTTTGTTTTTCAAGAAGTTTTTTCTTTCTTGTGATATCACCACCATAACATTTAGCTAAAACGTCTTTACGCATAGCTCTAACTGTTTCTCTAGCAATAACTTTTCCTCCAATAGCTGCTTGAATAGGAACTTCAAACATCTGTCTTGGAATATTATCTTTTAATTTTTCAGCCATTTTTCTTCCTCTATCATATGCCTTATCTGCATGCACAATTAAAGAAAGCGCATCAACTGAATCTCCATTTAATAATATATCGAGTCTTACAAGTTTTGCATTTGCAAAGCCTTTAAATTCATATTCATAGCTTGCATACCCCTTGCTCCTACTTTTAATAGCATCAAAAAAATCATAAACAATTTCACCTAGAGGTAATTCATAATGCAAATCAACTCTATTCTCATCAAGATATTTCATATCTTTAAATATCCCACGTCTATCTTGGCATAAGTCCATAATTTGCCCAACATAATCTTTTGGAGTATATATATGCGCATCAACTATTGGTTCCTCACTTCTTTCAATCCTAACTGGATCTGGGTAGTTTGTAGGGTTATCAATAAACATCTCAACGCCATCTGTTAAAGTTAGTTTATATTCAACACTTGGCGCAGTTGTAACTAAGTCTAAATCAAATTCTCTTTCTAGCCTTTCATTGATAATTTCAAGATGCAATAATCCTAAAAAGCCACATCTAAATCCAAACCCTAATGCAACTGATGTTTCTGGCTCAAAAAGTAAAGAGGCATCATTTAATTGAAGTTTTTCTAAAGCTTCTCTTAAATCTGTGTATCTTGCACCATCTGCTGGATATATACCACAGTACACCATTGGTGTAATCTTTTTATATCCTGGCAATGCTTCAACAGCTGGATTTGTAGCATTTGTTACAGTATCACCAACTCTTGTATCTTTAACAGATTTAATAGATGCTGTAATATATCCAACCTCGCCTGCTTTTAATTCTTTTGTTGGAACTGATTCACTTGCGCCCATCTTCCCAACTTCAACAACATCAAAAACAGCCTCTGTTTGCATCATTTTAATTTTATCTCCAGCTTTAACACTGCCTTGCATAACTCTTACATAAACAATAACACCTTTGTAAGTGTCGTAGTAGCTATCAAAAATCAAAGCTTGCAAAGGCGCTGTTTCATCGCCTTTTGGAGCTGGAATATCTGTCACTAATCTTTCTAAAACTTCTTCAATTCCTATTCCCATCTTTGCTGAAATTCTAGGCGCATCTAAACATGGAATACCAATAACGTCTTCCACTTCATTTGCAATTCTTTCTGGCTCTGCTGAAGGCAAATCGATTTTATTTAAAACCGGTAGCAACTCCAGCCCATGCTCCACTGCCATATATGTGTTTGCTAAAGTTTGCGCTTCTATTCCTTGCGATGCATCAACAACTAAAATTGCACCCTCGCAAGCAGCTAAACTACGGCTAACTTCATATCCAAAGTCAACGTGACCTGGGGTGTCAATTAAGTTAAACTCATAAGTTTGCCCATCATTCGCTTTATAATTTAGAGTTACAGCCCTTGCTTTAATTGTTATGCCTCTTTCTTTTTCGATATCCATATTATCTAAAAGTTGAGCTTCCATCAATCTTTTTTCAACAGTACCTGTTTTTTCTAAAAGTCTATCAGCAAGTGTAGATTTGCCGTGATCTATATGTGCAATAATACTAAAATTACGTATATTTTCTTGTTTCAAGTTTATTCCTCCGTTATACAACTCATTATCCTTTCTATTCTACCACAGTTATCATAAAATTAAAAGATTTTTTATTCTTATTTTTAATTGAATTTGTAAATATTTTTAAAACAAAATAGGCCACCTTAAGTAGCCTATTAAATATTTTATATTATTTTAATTAATTTTGAAAATCTATCTGATAAAAATTCTATATTTTCTTTTTGAAAAACAACATCTTTATTTGTATGTATTTTATCGATATAATATCCAACCAAAGGTTTTTTGTGAAAAGCCGCCACACCTATATTTACAGCAAACCCCATTTGATCTGAAGGATACATAACTTTTGAAGATTTTTCTAAAACCGCAGTCTTTTCATCATTTGAAACCATTATTTCATTAAATTTTTCGCCATACATTTTATTTGCTTTTTTATTATGTATTATTAAAAAATAATCTCCATCTGAAACACAGTCAAAATTAACTAAAAGCTTATCTTTCATTTCTTTTTTGTATTTTGCTTTAAATTTTCTTGAGCCAATTAGCCCTTTTTCTTCATTATCAAAAAACACAAATGCTGTTTTATCTTTTTCCTCACTAGAAAGTTTATTCATAGTTTCAATTAGCGTAATTACCCCTGATGTGTTATCATTTGCATTATTTTTATTTGCTTTTCCTAGCATTATCATATATAAAAACGAAATTAATGTAATATATTCTGATAATAGTATTATTAATATATTATCAGTAAATAGTGATACGCCTAAAGCCACAACGCCTACTATAAAAAACATTAATAAAACTAATAACATCTGATATCCAATGCTAAAAACAAAGTTTTTTGGTGCTAGAAAATTCGGAAATGGCATTGTAGCGGGGGTGTCGTAATGCGCCCCTAAAACTATTTTTGCAGTTTGAACATCGCCTATAACTATATTTCTATTTTGTATTAGCCCAGCTTTTTCTTCCACTTTTGCTGAAGGAAAATTTTCTTTTATTAAATTAATAAATTCACCTTTTTGCTTTTTTGATTTTCTTATTTGATATTTTTCTAAAATTAATTCTGATAACTGTGTCATTTACTCTCCTTAATTAAAACATTAATAATATCTAATATACTACTCTCTAATTTATGTTTTGTCAAATTAAAATACACCTATAATAGGTGCATTTTAATATTAGTTATTTTTTTCAGTTAAAACTTCATACTCCCAAGCCGAATGAACTTTTTTATCATAATCATTATTTAAAAAGAAATTAATAGCTATCGCAAGGCTTCTATCCCAAAAATCCCAATCGTGTGTGCCTGTCCATTGCATATAAGTAAATTCTAAAGGTAAAGTTTTCATATAATCTTTAAACATAACATTAGCTTTATATAAATAATCTTCTGTCCCACAAGTGCATAAAATCTTTGGTTGTTTTTCTTTTTCTAGCTCCGAAACCTTTTTTGCTAAAACCGGAAGCTCTAAATCTTCTCTAGCCTTAAATTCAGGGCCTAAAATTGGCATCAAAAATCTTTTAACAAAAGGCTCTTCTTTATCCTTAATTTCATTTTGCAAAAGCCCTACTGCCCCAGAAAAACTAGCGCAAGCTGCATACAAATCTGGTCTTGACAACCCTAAAAGCATCGCCCCAAATCCGCCCATAGAAAGCCCTGCTATAAATGTTTTTTCTCTATCAGTTGGTATATTAAACATTTTATTTAATTTTTGCGGCAATTCTTCGCTCACATACTTAAAATATTTCTCACCCGCATAATTATCAGCATAAAAGCTATTATGAACAGTTGGAGATATTAAAATTAAATTATTCTCTCTTGCATATCTTAAAGCAGCGGTATAATTAAACCAAGAACTGCTATTTCCTTTCATTCCATGCAAAAGATAAATAACCCCTCTAACTTCATTTACATCTTTATATTCTTCAAAATCTAAAGGAAAAAATAAATCAACTCCTATATTTTGATAAAGCATTTCCGAAAACAAATCCACTTTGATAAAAGCCATAACAACACTCTCCTTGTAAAAATTTTATGATAATATTTAATATATTGTAACATATATATTTTCTTTTCTCAATGTAATTTAAGTAAAATTTCATCCTTTACATAATTATTTACTTTAAATCTAATTTGTGGTATTATATTGCTACGTGTGTGATGTAAAATCACAAACAAAAATTCATTTTTAAAAAGGAGAATATATGCTTTTCAATTCAATTGAATTCTTAATTTTTTTCCCAACAACCTGCTTTTTATATTTTATTTCTCCAAAAAAACATTCATATATAATCCTTTTAATTGCAAGCTTTGTTTTTTATGCTAGCTGGAATATTCAGTATCTAGTTTTAATGATAACTTCAATAGGAATAACGTATCTTTGTGGCGTTTTCATTGATAATATTTACCAAAACAAAACTTCACTAAATATTAATCCTAAACTAATTTTAACCCTATCCCTGATTATAAACTTAGGGATTTTATTTTATTTTAAATACTATAATTTCTTTATAGATAGCATTAATAATCTATCTGGCTCAAATTTACTTTTTATTAATGTTCTTTTACCTGTTGGTATTAGCTTTTACACTTTTCAGGCTATTGGATATACAATTGATGTATACAGAAAAAATATCACAGCCGAACGAAATATTCTTAAATATGCATTATTCGTATCCTTTTTCCCACAATTAGTTGCAGGGCCTATCGAGCGTTCTAGCAATTTACTTCCACAGATTAATGCCCCTAAAAAAATATCATACGAAAACATTATCAACGGATGTTTAACAATGAGCTGGGGATTCTTTTTAAAATTAGTTATAGCTGATAGGCTATCCGTTTTAGTAACTAATGTGTACTCAAACTATCAAAACTATTCAGGCAGTATTCTTTTTATTGCAACTATATTCTTTGCATTTCAAGTTTATTGCGATTTTTACTCCTATTCAACCATTGCTGTGGGCTCTGCAAAAATTTTAGGAATTAATCTAATGGAGAATTTTAAAGCTCCCTATCTTTCAACTTCAATAAGCGTTTTTTGGCAAAGATGGCACATTTCCCTTTCAGGATGGTTTCAAGATTATATCTACACTCCCCTTGTGTGGGACAACCCATTTAAAAACATTCCTTTAATAGGAAAATTCTTCACTAATCCGCCTATTATCACAAGTGTGTTTATAGTTTTCTTAGTTAGTGGATTATGGCACGGTGCTGCTTGGACATTTGTTTTATGGGGATTATTACATGGAGCATTTCGAGCAATAGATATACTAACAAAAAAATCAAGGAAAAAACTAAATAAAAAATTAAAAATCAAAACAGAAAGCTTTACTCATAAAACACTTAGCATACTATTCACATTCTTTATAGTTTGTTTATCATATATATTTTTTAGAAGTGATAGCATTAGCCAAGCATTTGATATATTTAAAACAATATTTACTGATTTTAATATTAATGATATATCTTTAATATCTACATTAGGATTAAATCAAAGAGAACTAATAGTTGTAATATTTAGCCTTTTAATTTTATTTGTTCATGATTTACTTTACACAAAAGGTATTTTCTTGCCTACAAAAGGAAATTTACGTTATGTATTATTCTACACTTTTATAATTCTAACTTTATTATTCGGTGTTTATGGCTCTGATTATGTTGCAGCCCCATTTATATACTTCCAATTCTAATTTTAAAAAGGAGAACTTTATATGAAAATTAAAAATCCAATAATCAAAAATATAATAGTTCTATCTATTTTAGCTATTTTTTTAATAATAAGTATTTTTACAATAGAAAAAGCGCTAGCTCCAAATAACTCAACTTTTAGTGGATTTTACGAAGAGCCAAAAGACACAATAGATGTTGCATTCATTGGCGGTAGCCATAGCATGGCAGCATTTTCGCCTGCACAAATATGGATTGAAAATGAATTCACATCATACAATATTTATTCATGGAGCCAAAACCCATGGACAGCTTATCACTATGCTGTTGAAGCTTTAAGAGAACAAGATATTAAAGTTTTAGTAGTTGACGCATTTTCTTTTTCATATAACCAAAGCTATCTACCAGCCCAAACATCTGATGAAACTTCAAATGAATTCGCTTTATCTATCCCTCCATCTTTAAACAGACTACAACTTTCCTTAGCAATAAGACAAAATCAAGCAATACCATTACCTGTTTCAAAAATGATACCTTTCATTAGATATCACAGCAGATGGACTAGCATAGAGTTTAGCGAAATTTATGATAATTTATTTTCAAGTAATTATTCTTCAAATAAAGGGTTTGGACCAATATTTACAACTGAAGTTTTTGAAAACTATAACTATTCTGATATTGGAAATGCAAGTTTTCTTGAAGATTCTAGCAAAACCTATCTTTTAAAATTGATAGAACTTTCAAAAAAAGAAAATGTTCAGTTAATTATAACAAAAACACCATATATTATGAGCCCTGAAGATAGGGGATATCTTGATGAAATAGAATCAATTTGTAATGAAAACAACATTCCTTTTATAAACTATTTAAAAGAAGATTTAATATTAGAAACTGGCTTTGATTATCAATCTGATATGGCAGAGTATGCCCATATAAATTATATCGGAGCTAAAAAACTTTCTTCTCATATGGGAAGCTACATTAAAAACAACTATCTTACAGATATTAGCTACACAAAAGAAACCATAGATAGATGGAACTCAGAGTCTGCAATAGAGCAACGTGATATTGATATGTGGGACATAAAGCTTTCACCTAGCTTTAATGAATTAACCACCGTATTATCTAACAAAAGTAACTATATAAGTATAATAACAGCACACGGCGATTTAACAACTGCTGATCCATCAATTATACAAGGTGCACTCCAATCTTTAAATATTGATATTGATATTTTAAAAAGCACAAACACCGCTAAACTATTTGTATTTGAAGATGGAAAAGATATCACTAACACTGATATTCTAAAAGAATTAAATATTCAAACTAATGTAACTAATGAATTTTCAAGTATAATATTTGAAAATGAAGATTATTCAAGAAATAGAATTGGATTTAATGTTGTTATTTTTGATAAATTAACAAATGAAGTTATTCATTCAGTAAGTTTTGCTACGGAACATGGCTTTGAATACTACACAGCATAATTTGCCTA
This sequence comes from uncultured Oscillospiraceae bacterium, assembly GCA_964628475.1. Lineage (GTDB taxonomy): Bacteria > Bacillota > Clostridia > Oscillospirales > Ruminococcaceae > RGIG3102. Next base: position 12,600 of record CAZVOQ010000023.1, read on the forward strand.
TAAAAAAGCTTAACCTTTTCATAAATACATCTATAAAATAATATTTCAACAAAATTATTTTAATTCAGTCACATATTTCCATTGCATTTATAAATAAAAAATGATAGATTATAAATATATATCAAAAACTTAATTTTAAAGGATGATTATTATGGCTAACAAATATAAAATTGGCGTAGATTTAGGTGGCACTTCAATAAAAATAGGAATTGTTGATGAGTACAACAAAATAATTCAAAGAAACTCATGCAAAACTCTCGCATCTCGCCCTTGGAAAGAAATCGTTGGCGATATGATTAATTTAATACACTCAACTTTAAGTAAAGCAAATATCACAATTGATGATTGCGAAGTTATCGGTATAGGCTCTCCTGGAGCTATCGACACTGATAAAGGAGAAGTTGTTTTCGCTGGCAATTTTAAAAGCTTTGAGAATGTTCCTTTAGCTCAAGAAATTAAAGATGAATTTAAAGTTCCAGTTTTTTTAGAAAACGATGCTAATTGCGCAGCATTAGGAGAATTTGTAGCAGGAGCTGCTAAAAACATTAAAAGCGGTGGATTATTCACGCTTGGCACTGGTCTTGGGTCTGGAATAATCTATGACGGGAAAATCCTTAAAACTCGTCCTGGTGGTCTTGAATATGGCCATACAACATTAATTAAAGATGGCGAAAGCTGCACTTGTGGAAGAAACGGATGTGTTGAAAGCTATTGCAGTGCAACTGCATTAATTAAATTTGCAAAACGTGCAGCTACTAATAACCCTAATAGTATTTTAGCAAAAATGTGTAATGGAAATCTTGATAACATGGACGCTAAAATCCCTTTTGACGCTATGCAAGCAGGCGATGAAGTTGCAAAACAAATTGTTGATGAATATACTGAAAATCTAGCTTGTGCTCTTACAGATTTTTCAAATATATTAAATCCTGAAGTTATCTTAATTGGTGGCGGGCTTTCTGTTCAAGGAAAAGTTCTAACTGATCCTATCAACAATTATATAAAAGAATATGGCTTTGCTTCAGACTTACTATCCGTAGCTGAGGTAAAAATAGCAACACTCGGTAATGATGCAGGCATAATTGGAGCTGCAAATTTATCATAAACACTAGCAATAATCATATTAAAAATAAATTTCAAATTATTTTAATCTTTTTACTTGACAATCATATTTTTATATGCTATACTATATAAGCCTTGAAAGGCAAGTAAAAATAGCGCGGAGTGGAGCAGCCTGGTAGCTCGTCGGGCTCATAACCCGAAGGTC
>CAZVOQ010000024.1:0-1561 GCA_964628475.1 uncultured Oscillospiraceae bacterium
GTGCTCGGCTCAAAACCAGGTAAAACTCTTGAAGCATGATAATCATCAAATAATTTTCCACCGAATTCTAAGTAAAGTTTGCCATCAAACTGATTAATTCTTTGCTTAATTTCGTGCGTTTGCTTTTCCATGTAAATTTCATTGCTAAAGCCTAATTTAAACACTATACTACACCTTCTTTCTTTTTAAATTTAAAAATACTATAAGATTATATCATTACTTACTCTTAATTTCAATTATCTTTTTTATATTTTTTTTGCTTTATTATCTATCTTTTTTTAGCAAAGTTATACAAACTGAGAAATATCACAAAATTTTTCTTTTTTTCCTATTGACAAATTTCAATTTGAGTAATAAAATCGAGATAAGAAAACTTTATTGTAAAGGAGAATTTAATTATGGCTAAATACGGATGCGTTGTTTGTGCTTGGACTTATGATGAAGAATTAGGTGACGATGAACTTTCAATCCCAGCTGGCACATTATTTGAGGAATTAAGCGAAGACTTCACTTGCCCGCTTTGTGGCGTGAGTAAGGATCAATTTGAAATTGCAGACTAATAAACAAAAAACTTATAAGAGGCTGAAAATCAGCCTCTTATTTTTCAATGACAAGGATTTAAAATGAATTGTATTAATATTCCACCATATGGCTTATATGCTTTAAAAAAATTAAATAATGCTGGCTTTCTTGCCTATGTCGTTGGTGGATTTTTAAGAGATAGCCTTTTAAATATCCCCTCATATGATATTGATATAACTACTAACGCTTCAATAGATGATATTAAAGCTGTTTTTAGTGATGATAAAATAATTGAAACTGGTGTTAGATTTTCTTCACTTACTATTGTTATTGATAAAAATGAAATACAAATAACCTCTTTTAGAAGAGATGGAAAATATTCAGATAAGCGCCATCCTGATGAAATTTATTTAGCTACTAGTTTAAAAGAGGATTTAATACGCAGGGACTTTTCTATAAATTGCCTTGCGTATTCTTTAGGCGAGGGATTAATTGATTATAATAACTCTTTAAATGATTTGCAAAATAAAATCATTAAAACTGTTGGAAACAGCAAAGATAGATTTACAGAAGATCCTATTCGCATTCTTAGAGCTATTAGATTTTCTATTAAGCTAGGGTTTAGCATCGAAAGCGAAACTCTGTATCAGATGAGAGAAAACGCTTATTTACTATCAAAGATTTCGTATTCTAGGCTGTATGCGGAATTCTTTAAAATATTAATTTTAGATAATGCTCATATTGCTATTATTGAATATTATGATATTTTATCCATAATTTTTCCATTTTTAATTGCAATGAAAGATTTTAATCAAGAAACGCCCTATCATGATTTTGCTTTACTCGAGCATACTGCATATGTAGTAAAAAATTCAAAAAAAGATATCGTTTTGCGATTGGCTGCACTATTTCACGATGTTGGAAAACTTTACACTAAAACAATTGATACTAATAATCAAGCTCATTTTTATTCTCATCAAATTTTCAGCTACAATTATATTAAAAACTTTTTATATAATAAGGGAATCAGCCATAAAAT
>CAZVOQ010000024.1:1571-7275 GCA_964628475.1 uncultured Oscillospiraceae bacterium
ATCGCCTTGAAAAAGATTTATTTTTTAAATTTATTGATTTTAAAATATCTGATGATATTTCAAAAACTAAAAATCATACATATAATATAAATAAATACCAAACCATTATAAATTTAGCACATGAAATAATAGATAATAATGAATGCTACAATTTATCAACTCTTAATATAAATGGAGATGATTTAAAAATATTTAATTTTAAAAAAACATATATAAAAACCGTTTTAAATAATGCACTGCAATTAGTTATTGATGAAAAATTAGAAAACAATAAAACTGCAATCTTAAACTATATAAAAAGCAATTATCAATAAAATTTAATTATTAAAAAATTATCAATATAATGAAATACCTATAAAAGAACAAGTGGCTCGATGCCACTTGTTTTTTCATTAATAAATAGAGCGAAAAGAAAGATATACTTAATACTTAAATAATCCGTAAATATGGTGTTTTTATATAAAATAAGGGAATGACAAAAGCCATTCCCTTAAAATTTCTTTGTAAAATTTCTTTATAAGTATTTCACTATAAATCATATTATTTATTAAATCACAGTTATTTTAATTTCTTATTTTTAGTATGTTTTTTAATTTTTATTATACTAGTTACAATTACAACTACGCTAGCAATCATTTGAATTATTATAATAGCTTTATTTATTCCACTAAAAATTTCAAAATCGGCAGCAACTATAATAACCAAAACCCCTTGTATAATCAGTGAAACAGACCATATTAAGTCAATTATTTTTTCATTTTTCATTTCATATCCTGCTTTTTATAGTTTTATTTATTAAAAATAATATTTAATTTATTTTTAATTAAAAGCTATTGCAACTTCTTTTAGCATTTTTCTTATTGGCAAATCATATGGACATCGAACTTCACATTCTCCACATTCAATGCAATCTTTAGCCGTTACATCCATTGCAGCAAATCTTTCTCTTGCCCAATCTGCTAATCCCTCATATTTTAATAAATAGTTTCTAAAAAGAAAATTTGATGGGATATTAATTCCAACAGCACAAGGCAGGCAGTAGCCACATCTTCTGCAAAATTCGTTTCCAAGTTCTTCTCTTATTTTTAAAACTTCTGATTTCTCTTCTTGAGATAAAGGCTTTAAATTATTAAAAACTACTGCATTTTTATCAACTTCTTCTGCATTTCCCATTCCTGGAATTTGCACATCGATAACCCCACTTTCTTCAATAAATCTTAAAGCTAAGTCGTAATTATCTAAATTCCCGCCTGCTAGAGATTTCATTGCAATAGTGGCTATTCCTTTTTCTTTTGCCTCTAAAAGTGTTTTTTCGCCTTGAATTTCAACTATATTATACGGAAACATAACTGTGTCTATAATATCTCCATATACATCTATCGCTTTTTTTAAAGCATCTACGTTATGGAAAGTTGCTCCAATAAATCCTATTTTTTTATTTTCTTTAGCCTCTTTTAAAGCTTTATATGCCCCATTTTCAGAAAAAATAACATCTAGCTCTTCTGATTTCACATTGTGAAATTGGTAAATGTCTATGTAATCTGTTTGCAAGTTTTCTAAACTGATTTCAACGTCTTTTTTCATACTTTGATAATCTCTTGCCATACTTTTAGTGGCTAATATAAATTTTTCACGTCTACCCACTAAAGCAGCACCGAGATATTCCTCAGAAACTGTGTATCCCCTTGCAGTATCGATATAATTCATTCCATATTCTTCTAATTTATCCACAACTTCTTTTGTGTTCTCGATAGAATCTCTTTGAATTGGAATACCACCGAATGAAATAGCTGCAACTTTCAAATTTGTTCTGCCTAAAATTTTATACTTCATAATTAAACCATCCTTTTCATAATTTATACCGTATAAAATAATTATATATTATTATTTATTCTCCTGCAACAGATTTTTTAATTTTGTATATTATTCTAATTTTTGTTTATATTATGATTAGAATACAATTTTAGAAAGGTAGAATTATATGAAAAAGTTAATCGCATTTTTACTTGTTTCTGCTAATATTTTCATGCTAACAGCTTGTCAAACTGATGATAATATGATTAGCGAAGATTTAGTGGACTATAACAGCTATTCTCATAAAACAGGTAGCTACACTACTACTTCTGATAGCTATGGATATACTGAAAATTCTTCTGGGTTATCCAATGTTAGCACAACTTATCTAACTTATATAGCTGATGAAAACGGAATAATTCAAAAAATTGACATTGACGAGGTTGAAACTAGTATATACTTTGATGGAGAAGGACAATTATCAAATTATGTATCAGGTGAAGTTTTAACTAAAAAACAACTTGGCGATAATTATGGAATGAGAGCAGCCAGCCCAATAGGAAAAGAATGGTATGAGCAAATCGATGCCTTAGAGGAATACATGGTTGGCAAAAATATCACAACTTTTTTATCTGCTACAAATGCAAAAGCTAGAACAAGCTATAATAATTATTCTAGCGATAATGCAGATTACTATTCTAATTATGCCGATACCCAGCCTTATGGATACGATGCAAGTTACACTGAAGGCTATATAACTCCAAACACTGGGCGCTCAATAACTCCTAGCGAAAATTATGCATTAGAAATAACAGAAGACAACTCACAAACTACAAGCAACAATGATACAACTTCAAACGATATGACTTCTGGTGAAACTTCTTTTGATGATACTAATTCAACAAGTGATGTTTCTAGTGATAGTATGGAAAATGATAGCTTAAATCCTGATGCTGATAGCTGGAAAGCAGATTTAGTTGCAAGTGTTACTATTGATACAACTAATATTATGAAAGCACTACAAAATGCCTATGAAAACACAAAATAATATAATTTTAAATAAGCATTATTAATTTAATGCTTATTTTTTTGTTGACTTAAAATTGTTTTATTAGTAATATAGTTATATACAAAAAGTTTGCTTTTTATTTTATAGAGGTATTTTCAATTATTATGATAAATAAATATTACAAAACCCATTTTACAATCATTTTATTAATAGCTTTCATTCTTATGGGAGTTGGAGCTGTTTATGATTATGAAATAACAGAATTTTTATACAATCCAGATAATCTATTCGCTGTTTCATTTGCAGCCTTTGGCAGTTTTCCATTATATATGTTTCTTCCATTTTTAGCAGCCACGATGGCAAAAAAGAACGCTTCTTTACCTATATTAGTTTTTAGCTTTGGCACATTATTTCTTTCATTTGTACTTCCAATTTACGTAGGAATAGATTTTATGATGGACCACGGACAAATGACAAGACTTGACCCTTATATGTCTGGTGTTTTTGCTGGTATTTTAGCAAGCTTAGTTGTTTTATTTGTAAGATCTATTCCTAAAAGAGATAAAAGAAGCATCTCATCATTATGTGCATTTTCTATTATGTTTTTAATTGGAGAATCTATTTTAATATATGGATTAAAATTTGTTTTTGGAAGAGATAGATATGCCGATATAGTAACTCTTTCTAGTGAATTCAGCTACACACCTTGGTATAACCCTGACTTTTTTTCTGAAGGATTATCTTTTCCATCTGGTCATGTTGGAGCTGCTATGGGCATTTTAGTTCTGCTATTAGTCCCTTTTATATTCGATTTTTTTAAAGGAAGTGAAACAGCTATGTTTATCATCTGCTACACATATGTAGGGCTTATGTCGCTTTCTCGTATGATGATGGGGCGACATTTTTTAAGCGATACTATGGCTAGTGTTATTCTACTAACTTTATTGTTTATGTTTATTTCTCCATTTTATGAGAAATTATATATGCCAAAATTTGCAAAAAAGCAGCTAAAAGAGCGAAAATTGTAATATTTTTAATTTAAATAACTATTTGTAAAACAAAATCCGATGTTTTTTCAACATCGGATTTTTTAATTGTTTAAAACTATTTCATTATTTATTTTTATAAATTTTGATTTTCAAATGTTAGTAACCAATCTTTATTACTAGGGCCACCCGCAGAATAATTTCCTAATTTTCCATTTGATGGCACAACTCTATGGCAAGGAATAGCTACCACAATAGGATTTTTTCTCATAGCAGTTCCCACAGCTCTCGCTGCATTCGGACTACCTGATTTTATTGCTAATTCCTTATATGATATAGTTTTTCCATATTCTAAATCATATAAATTTTTCCACACTTTTTTATGAAATTCTGTACCTTCTGGATTCATTTTAATTGTAAATTTTTTTAAACTACCATTAAAATAATCTTGCATTTCTTGAACAGCTTTTCTTAAAAGCGGTGTGTTCGGTGGCAAATTTAATCCAGTTGTTCCAATATAAAATATTTTTGTAATAGCCTCATTTTCTTCTTCAAACTGAAGAAATCCAATTGGGGTATTAACTATTGCTATTTCCATTTTTTTCTCCTACTTTTTTTATAATATTTTAAAGTATACCATTTATATATTTATTTTCATATTGATAATTTAGCTAAAATTTCTTGATTTTTTTAGATATTAGCTTTAGAATAATACTATAAAATAAAATCTCATTATATTTAAATTTAAAAGGACAAATTCTATGAAACATATTTTTATTATCAATCCAGCTGCTGGAAAAAATGAAAACATCAACAAATTTATTACTGATATTCAAAAAGCTGCTCGAAAATTAAAGCAAGAATTTTTAATACATATTTCAGAAAGTGGCGAAGATATAACGAGCTTTGTAAAATCTTTTAACGATAGTGATGAAGAAATTCGCTTTTATGCTGTGGGTGGTGATGGCACTTTAAATAAAATTGTTAATGGCTGTGTTTTAAATAAAAACGCTAGTGTTGGCGTTATTCCTAATGGAACTGGAAATGATTTTATTAAAAACTTTAAAATAAATAAAAAATCATTTTTTAATATTGAAAAGCAAATGCAAGCTGATACCACAAATATAGATTTATTAAGATACAATAATGAATACTGTGTTAATATGATTAATATAGGCTTTGATGCTAATGTGGGCGCTGCAATGCCAAAATTTAAAAAACTTCCTTTAGTTAATCATAAGGGCGCTTATAATTTATCTGTTATTTATAATGTTGCAAAAAAGATGGGCAGTCAATTAGAGGTTTCTATTGATGATAAATTAATTTACTCAGGCAAATTATTAATGGCTAGTGCTGGAAATGGTATAAGTGCTGGGGGTGGATTTTATTTAACCCCTTATGCAAATATAACTGATGGGTTAATGGATATCTCTTTAGTACTGGTTCCCTCAAGGCTTCGATTAGTGCCATTTATTAAAAATATTTCAAATGGAAATCAATTTGAAATGGAAAACACTAAAAATTCTATGAAATATTTTACTGCAAAAAAACTTCATATAAAGGCAATAACAAAAACTGCTTTTGTAAATGATGGTGAAATAGATAATTTTAATGAGATAACAATTGAAGTTGTTCCATCTTGCATAAAATTTATAACTCCATAACTGCATCTTACTACTCAAAAAGAAACAAATGGCTTAATGTCACTTGTTTCTTTTTTATAAATAAGAAAAATAAATATATAATAAATACTGGTATGCTTAGTAAATATGTTGATTTTTCTAAACAGAAAGTAAATTAAAACATTCGCAAAATGACAGACAGTAAGGTTTAATACTAAAAAAAGTGACTAAAAGGCTTTTTACTCCTCGCTCTGCTAAAAAAAAATCGATAGTTTTATATTTTTTGCTATCAA
>CAZVOQ010000024.1:7285-13834 GCA_964628475.1 uncultured Oscillospiraceae bacterium
ATATATTATTCCACTTTTAAAACAAAGCTTATAAATAAATTAAGGGAACAGCGAAAGCCATTCCCTTGTATTTTTTTATTTATAAAGTTTATTTTTATATTAGCAAGATAATATATATTCTATAACTTCTTGTGGCTCTGCTCTATTCATATAATCTAAATAAACCCAATCTTTTAAGATAACCCCATTTTCACTAACCACATATGTTGCTGGGATTGGCAAATTATTATTTTTATTTCCTTGCGACATCACTAAATCTATATTAAAATCACCATACATTTCCTCTAAATATCTCGGAAGATGAAAACATAAGTTCATTAATTTTGCAAGCTCATTATCTTTATCACTTAAAACTTTAAATGGCAAATTTTCGCTAACCATCATTTGCTCTGTTATCGCTGGAAGCTCTGGAGAAATTGCAATCATATTAATATCTTTTTTATCTTTTAATAGCTTTCTATATTCTGCTAATTCTAAATTGCAAAATGGACACCAAGCTCCTCTATAAAAACTAATTATAGTTTTTTTATTTTCTAGCTCTTTATATAAATCAACTTTTTCATTCTTATGATTTAATAGCGTTATTTTTGGTATTTTAAACCCTGCTTTAGCTATATTTTTGACATATCCTTCACCATCTAATTTTTCTACTGATTTTTTTATTTTTTTTAAAGCATTTTCACCAACTTTTTCTACTAACACTGATTTTCTTTCTACTAACGACTCTTTTAACATACTCTAACTTCCTTTCATTTTAATACTTATATAATAATTATATATAAATATCTTTAAATTTTTGTTTTCAAGATTTAAACAAAGTGTTAATAGGGATAAAAACATTTTATACTTTTTTAGTTAATATGCAAAAATAGATGCGCTATTAGCACATCTATTTTTTATTTATTAATTTTTGTAGTCTATTAAAATTTTCTGCTTTTAGCTTTTTTGATTCTTCTTCATTTAAAATAAATTTCTCTTCAACTTGATTGTATAGATAACCTTCTTTTATTTTAGGACAAACGTTTTTAATATTAGTTTTTATTTCCTTATTTTCAGCTATAAAAATCGCTGTATTTTTTTCTAATCTATCAAGGGAGTAAAGCATATTTTCACCTCTTTTTCATTATTTTATTCTAATATAGCTTTATTTAACATTGAATAAACTGTATCGCCTTCATTAAAAGTTATTTTATAAGGGATAAGCCTTGATTCTAATTTTGTTGTTGTTTCAGAGTGTGGATGATTATAACTATTATCCTTACCTGCTGAAATAACTGCAAATTCAGGAGAGATAAAATCTAAAAATTCTTCGCTTGTAGAATCGCTTGAGCCATGATGAGCAATATTTAGCATTGTTACATCGCCATCAAATGTATTTATAATCATATCTTCTGCGTAAGAATTCGCATCTCCCGTTGAAAGATAGCTAAAATCATTTAATGTAAATAAAGAAATAATCGATGTATCATTAATATCACTAACATCTTGAAGAGTGTCTGCTAAAATCAATAATCTACCATCTCCAATAATATACTCAGCTCCTTTTTGAGCTACATCAACAGGTATATTCTGATTTTCTATTTCTAAAATAATTTCTTGAAATGTATTTGTAGTTGGTGTATTTTCTTGGCTTAAATTTGGAATAATTATTTTTTCAACTTCAAAATTTTCTAAAACATCAACCACTGCGCTTATATGATCTTGATGAAAATGAGTTATCAATAATATATCTATTTTTTTAATATCCCTACTATATAAATGACTCACTATATTTTCATCTTTATCTCCGCCTGCATCAATTAAAAGATAATCTCCAGCGCTTTCTATTAAAGTGCTCTCGCCTTGCCCTACATCAATTGTGGTTATAGTGTTTTCATAATTTTCTAAATCTTGAATATTTAAAGGAGTGATATTAAAATACTCAAATGCATATATCACTGCTATAATTACAATTACAATATTTACAATTATATTTTTTCTTAATTTATTTGGTAGTTTTTTATACTGTGATTTTAATTTATTGAATTTATTTTTTGCCATTATTTTTTCCCATTTGTTTATTTCGTTTTTGAATTTCTTGCCAAGAGCCTTGTGGCTTTTTCTTTTTATTAAATGTTTTTGATTCTTTTATTTCTTGATTTGTCTTTTTAAAAGGCACTAATAAAGGAATTAAATCTTGGCGATGAGTTATTTTTAAAGCCTGCATTACTCTATCTCTATTTTTAGGATTGTAGTATTGCAGTAGCGCTCTTTGAAGCGATTTTTCTTCTCTTTCTTTAGCCACATACACTGGTTTTAATGTATTTGGATCAACTCCTGTGTAATACATCGCAGTGGAAACAGTCCCTGGAGTTGGGTAAAAATCTTGCACCTGCTCAGGTCTTATTCTATTTTTTGCTAAATATTCAGCAAGTTCAACTGCATCTTTAATTGTGCTTCCTGGATGAGATGACATTAAGTAAGGCACTAAATACTGCTCTTTTCCTATTTTCTTAGTTATTTCATAAAACTTTTTATGAAATTTATCATAAACACCATTGCCCGGCTTGCCCATATATTTTAAAGTTTCTTTTGCGAAATGTTCAGGTGCCACTTTTAATTGCCCAGAAACATGATGCTCGATAATTTCCTTTAAGAATTCATCATTTTTTTCTCTCATTATATAATCATAACGAAGACCACTTCTAACAAAAACTTTTTTCACTTTTGGTAAAGCTCTTAATTTCCTTAAAAGAGATAGATAATCACTATGATCAACTATAAGCTGATTACAAGGCTGTGGAGCAAGGCATTTTTTATGATTACACATTCCTTGTGTAACTTGCTTTTTACAGCTTACAGCTCTAAAATCAGCCGTTGGACCACCAACGTCGTGGATATATCCTTTAAAATTATCACTTTGGGTTATTTTAACAGCTTCTTTTACAACGCTTTCATGGCTTCTTGATGTAACGAATTTTCCTTGGTGCATTGTTATAGCACAAAAATTACATCCGCCAAAGCATCCCCTATTATGAATAATAGAAAATTCAACTTCTTCAATAGCCTTAATTTTTCCCATATCTTTATAAGCTGGATGAACTTTTCTTGTGAAAGGCAAATCAAAAACTTCATCTAAATCTTTTCTATAAAGTGGTTTTGCTGGCGTATTTTGAACTAGATACACATCATTGCCATGCTTTTGCACTATCGGTTTTGCAGTAATAAAATCTTGATTATCCATTTGCAATTTAGTTGCTTTTGCATAACTTATCTTATCGCTTGAAACTTTATGAAAGCTAGCACATTCAACATAGTCTTTTGGCAAGTTATCTTTAGTAGTTAAATAGCATGTTCCTTTAATATCTGTAAGATTTTTAACATCTTCACCGCTTGCTAATCTTTTTACAATTTCAGTTGTTTGAGCTTCACTCATTCCAAATGATAATAAATCAGCCTTTGTATCCACTAAAATTGATGGCATAACGCTATCATTCCAATAATCATAATGAGCAAATCTACGAAGCGAGCCTTCTAATCCACCTAATATTATTGGAACATCTGGATAGGCTTTTTTTGCTAAAAGCGAATAAACAGTTAAGGCTCTATCTGGCCTTTTATTATTTTTTCCACCAGGAGTATAATCATCAGTATCACGCCTAATTTTAGCCACCGAATAATGCGCCACCATACTATCCACATTGCCACTGCCAATTAAAAAGCCATACTTTGGCTTTCCAAATTCTTTAAAGCTCTCTGCAGTTTTATAATTTGGCTGTGCTAAAACACAAACATTAAAGCCTAAATGCTCAACTAAGCGAGCTATAACAGCAGTGCCAAAGCTAGGGTGGTCAATATAAGCATCTCCACCCACAACCACAAAGTCTGGCTGTGTAAATCCAGCTTGTAGCATTTCGTTTTTACTGATTGGTATATTTTTTACATTCATTTTTAATCATCTTTTCTAATTTTCATCACTGCTTGAAAGTTTTCTTTCTAGCCATTGATTTTTACTTAATAAAACTTGCCTTGGTTTACTTCCCTCAGATTGTCCTATTATTCCCATTTCTTCCATTTCATCTATTATTCTAGCTGCTCTTGAATAACCTAGACGAAGTTTTCTTTGCAATAGCGAAGTTGATGCTTGCCCTAAATCCACAACAACTTCTATAGCCGCTTCAAGCATCTCATCTTGTGGTACACCTGTTTCATCGTTTGATGAAGCTTTTTTATCTTTAGGCGTCATTTTTTCCATTTCTTCTATCATGCTTTGGCTATAACTTGGATTAAAGTCTTTTTTAATAAATTTAATAACTTCTGCTATCTCTCTATCTTTAACATATGTTCCTTGAACACGAGTTGGCTTACTTGCACCAATAGGTAAAAACAGCATATCACCCATACCTAAAAGTTTTTCAGCTCCACCTGAATCTAAAACAGTTCTACTGTCTATCTGGCTAGAAACAGCAAATGCAATTCTAGCTGGAATATTTGTTTTTATAAGCCCTGTGATAACATCAACAGACGGTCTTTGCGTTGCAACTATTAAATGTATGCCAGCAGCTCTTGCTTTTTGAGCTAGCCTACAAATATAATCTTCAACCTCTTTACCGCTTGTCATCATTAAATCTGCAAGCTCATCGATAATAACTGCTATATATGGCATATGCTCTAATTCTTCATTAGTTTTTGCTAAATTATTAAAACTTTTAATATCCCTAACTGTATTCTCTGCAAATAAACGATATCTTTTTTCCATCTCAGCCACAGCACTACCCAAAGCACCTGCAGCTTTTTTAGGCTCAGTTACAACTGGCATTAATAAATGTGGAATTCCATTATATTCTTGCAGTTCAACAATTTTTGGATCTATTAAAATTAATTTCACATCTTCTGGGCTAGATTTATGTAAAAAGCTCATAATAATACCATTAATGCAAACTGATTTACCCGAACCCGTTGAACCCGCTATTAGCATATGAGGCATTTTTGTTAAATCCGTTATAATTTCATTTCCTGCAATATCAACACCCAATGCAATAGTTAACGGGCTTTCTGAGTCCATAAAATTTTTGCTTTCAAAAACTGTTCTTATATTAACTGGTGAGTTCTTTTTATTTGGCACTTCAATTCCAACTGCCGCTTTATTTGGAATAGGGGCTTCTATTCTAACTCCACTTGCAGCAAGGTTTAAGGCTATATCATCTGCAAGATTTGTTATTTTACTTATTTTAACTCCAGCTAAAGGCTGCAATTCATATCTTGTAACAGATGGACCTCTACTAATATCGATGATTTTAGCTTGTACACCAAAACTTGAAAGAGTATCAATTAAAAGCTGTGCATTTGTTTTAAGCTCTCCTTCTATATTCCCTTGAACTGTTGTATCTTTATCAAATAAGGACACTGGCGGATGAGAGTATATGTACGCTTTAGGTGCTTCAAAACTTTGAGGATTTTCTTCTGAAAGTGGGCGAATAGCTTCCTTTTCTTCTTTTGTTAGAGTGTTTGCTTTTTTCTCCATCTCAGTTAAAGTTGGATTTTCTACCACTGCTTGCTTTGTTTCTTCTATTAAAACAGCTTGCTTAAATTCTGGTGTATTTTCATCTAATTTTAAGCTATCTTGAAATTGAAATCTTTTCATTATCTCAGGAGAGATAACATCGCTTGCTTTAGGAATTGGAGTTGCAGTTTTTTCTTTTTCTTTAATTAATTTAACATTATCGCTAATTACATTTTTTGATGTTTCTTCGCTAAAGACATCTGTCGATGGCTTTTCATCTATTTCAAAATCTATAACCGCAGATTTTTTAATAGCAGCATTCTCTGCTTCTATTTTTCTTTTTTCTTCTAATTTTGCTTGCTTTTGTGCTTGTTTTTCAGCTTTAATTTTTCTATTTTCTTCTAGTTCTTTTGCCAATTCTTCTTTTTGCTCTTTAGCTGTTTTTGCTGTTTTATTAAATAAATCATATAAATTTATATCAGCAAAAAACATAAATAACACTAATGCCAATATAAATAAAGTTATAATACTTGGAACTTTCCCGAGTGCTGCCATTAATGGAGCCGCTAAAATGGCAGATATCGCCCCACCACTTATTAAATTTTCTTTTCCGTCTAAGTGAAGACTAGAAATAGCATCAAAAAAGTTTCCTTCTATTATATTTGGATTAAAAATAAGCTGTATTACTGATGAAACTATTAACACTAAGAATACAGCTTCAATCATTTTTATTTTAATTGGCCTATTTGAAGCTGTTAAAACACCAAGGTATATTAATAAAAATGATACCACAATGCTAGTTGAGCCAAACACACCATAAACAAACTCTTTTCTAATAAATTCCCAGAAATTTTCTCCTGGTACAATTGTAATAAAAAATATCAATACACCAACTGCAAACATCACAATGCTCCAAGCCCTGTTTATCTCTGCTTTTTTTGCTGCGGCTTTATTTTTTGCCCTTGTTGATGCACTAGTTTTAGCAGTTGTTTTTTTATCACTGCTAGTATTTGTAGTTTTTTTTGTATTTCCTGCCATTATTTTAAACTCCTAAAATTTTGAATATA
>CAZVOQ010000025.1:0-13795 GCA_964628475.1 uncultured Oscillospiraceae bacterium
ATTATTATCAAAATATGGAAAATTTTCTGCTATAATTATTTCTTCTTTAATATTCGCGCTAATGCATTTGAATATAGAACAACTGCTACCTGCATTTTTATCTTCTATAATTTTAAGTTGGCTTTATTTAAAAACAAATAATATTTTGGTGCCAATAGGTGCACATTTAATTAACAATTCATACTCTTTTATAATGATATATATAAGCCAATATCATTTTGGCGTGTCGGCAACTGTTGCCTTGATATTTATAAATTTTATTATTTTATCTTTAGGATTTGCCTCATACTTTAAATTAAAATCCCAAAATATTGTTTTTTCTTTAAAAGAATTTATGGATAAAGCAAATGATATTAAAAATTTCAAAAATACATTCACTAATCCTGTTTTATTAGCTAGTTTAGTTAGCTGTATTTACACTATAAGCTATATTTTTATAAATGCTTAATTTTTTCAAAGGAGCTAAATAAATGAAACATCGCGATTATATGCAAATTGCTTTAGATGAGGCTAATAAAGCTAAAGTTTTAGGTGAAGTGCCCGTTGGTGCTGTTATAATTAAAGATAATAAAATCATTGCAACTGGACATAATTTAGTTCAAACAAAAAACAACCCTACTTTGCACGCTGAAATAGTTGCTATTAATAGAGCTTGCAAAATATTAAATTCAAAATGGCTGACTGATTGCACACTCTACGTTACATTAGAGCCTTGCAGTATGTGTGCTGGTGCAATAGTTCACTCAAGGATAAAAAGAGTTGTTATTGGCTGTGAAGATTTTAAGCAAGGTGCTTTTATGGGGATGTATAATTTATTAAATTATTCTGTAAATCATAAACCTGAAGTGCTTTTTGGAATCCTTGAAGATGAAACGCGAAACATACTTCAATCTTTTTTTAAAGACTTAAGATAAATAAAAATATTGACGATTTTGTATATTTATATTATAATAATCAAATAAAAACATTAATTTATTAAGGGCTTTTGATATAAAAGCAAGTATCACCCTTAAATTTCCGTGTGTGCGGTAAACCTATATTATAGGTGGAGGAATATGGATTATAATAAAATATCATTACTTGTAGCTGAATCTGTTCAAGATATAGTTTACTTATCTGATATTGAAACTTATGAACTTTATTATATTAATAAACGTGCTATTGATGAATTTTCAAAAGCAAACCCAAACTTTTCTTGGCAAGGTAAAAAATGTTATGAAGTTTTGCAAAACAAAACTGAACCTTGCGATTTTTGCACAAACAAACATTTAACTTTACAAGCCCACTACAATTGGTCGTATTTTAATCCTATTACAAATAGGCATTATTCTCTTAAAGATAAATTAGTTGAAGTTGACGGCAATCTTATTAGGCTTGAAATTGCAACTGATACAACCAATCAGTTTTTGCTAAATCAAGATTTAAATAAAAAATTAATAGAGCAAAAAACTTTAACTTCATGTATACAAACACTTCATACCACTAGCGATACTCAGTCTTCTATTTTAGAGCTCTTAGAAATTTTGGGCAAGTATTATAATGCCCAAAGGTGCTATATCTTCACTATTTCGCCTGATAAAAAATTTCTTTCTAATGAATTTGAATGGACTGATGGCATAGCCTTGCCATCAAAAGAAGATTTAACAAACGTTGAAATTACGCCTTTTAAAAGATGGATAGAAGTTTTTAGATATTGTGATGAACTAATTATTTCTAATGCTCAAAATGAAAATCTTCCTATTGAAGAATTAGAGCTATTAAATAAATACACCACCGAAAATTTAATTGCTGTTCCTTTAAAGGATTTCAATGGCGATTTATTTGGCTTTATCGGAGTTGATAATCCAAAGCATTTCAAAAAAGAAACAATGATTTTCAAAGATTTATCTTTATTTATTTCAAATTTCTTTGATAAAAATATGCTTTTATCTAATCTTAATCGCCTTAGTTTTTACGACACATTCACAGGAATAAAAAATAGAAACAGCTATCTTGATTTTATGCAAGGTATTAGCGCATCAGTTCCAAAATCTATGGGTGTTGCTGTTTTAGATATTAAATCTTTAAAAATCATTAATGAAACGCAAGGACATAAAAAAGGCGATAAAGTTATACTAAAATTATGCTCTATTTTAAAAAATCATTTTGGCGAAAATGTTTTTAGATTAGGTGGAGATGAATTTGTTGCTTTAAGTATGAATTTAACTGAATGTGAATTTGAAGATTTAATTTCATCCTTTCAAATAGATATTAAATCACAAGATTTTGATATAAATTTAGGATTTGCATATAATAAAACATACGAAAATTTTGATCTTGCAGAAGATCTTTCAAAATCTTTAAAAACTGGCGCATACAGTAAAATTCTACTTAAAAATTTACAAGAAGAGCTTAAAAACGATAAATTCACTGTTTATTTTCAGCCTCAAATATGCTTAAAGACCGATAAAATAGTTGGAGCAGAGGCATTAATTAGAAAATATGACAGCAAAAAAAATATAAAACCACCTTTCACCTTCCTTCCTTTCTACGAAAAAGAATCCATGATTTCTTATATTGATTTTTATGTATTTGAAACTGTTTGCAAATTTTTAAATAATATTCAAAAAGATACTTCAACAGAAAATTTTAGAATATCCATAAATTTTTCAAGGAGCAGTTTAACCGAGGCTGGCATGGTTGGGCGTTTAATTAATTTATGCAATTACTATCATGTTTTGCCAAAAAACTTTGTTATCGAAGTTACCGAAACTGTATCTGGGATTGATGATATTCATTTAATTTCTTTAATTAATGAATTTAATGATGCTGGATTTTTAGTTTCATTAGATGATTTTGGAGCTGGATATTCAAATTTATCTATTATAACAAAAGCAAGGTTTGATGAAATAAAAATTGATAAAACAATTATCGACACTTTGCAAACAAATGAAAAATCAAAAACTTTGGCTAAATGGGCTGTTGATTTATGCAAGTCTTTACCAAATGTTGAAAGTGTTGCAGAAGGAATCGAAACTGAATATCAGTATAACCAATTAAAGGAAATAGGCTGCGATATCGGGCAAGGATACTATTTTGCAAAGCCAATGTCTATGCAAGAATTTAAAAATAAATACATTTTAAATTAAGCACTTTTAAAGCAAAGATAATATCTTTGCTTTTTTTATGTCATTTTTTTTATTTTGTGAATATATTTAATATAAAGGATATTTTTTATTCTAATATATATTTAGAAAGGAATGGTATTAAATTATGCCAACAGGATACCTTCAAGTAAAAATCACTACACAGTCTGCACTGCCAGTGCAAGACGCATTAGTTAAAATTATAGATTCAAAAACTATGCAAGTTTTAGAGGAATACACCTCTTATACAGATAAAAATGGAAACACTCAAAAATTCTCTTTAGACACAATAAGTCGCTCGCTAACTGAAAATCCTGATGAAACAGAACTACCTTATAAAAACTATGATATTAAAATTGAGAAAAACGGATTTATTTTTGGCGAAATAATTGGTGTTCAAATATTTGATGGAGTTTTATCTATTCAAAGCATTGATTTACTTCCTCGCCCTGTAAACTATGGGAATAATTATGAAATAGAGCTTTATCAAGGCGCACCTGAGCAGTTATATGCACCAGAGCCTTTTATGCAAGAAGGCATAGATGGCAGAGTGTTACCACAAGTGGTTATACCAGAATACATCACAGTGCATCTAGGAAAGCCGCAAGAAGACGCAACCGATGTTAGAGTACCATTTGTAACCTACTTAAAAAGCGTTGCTGCAAGCGAAATTTACCCTACTTGGCCAACAGAGTCTTTAAAAGCAAATATATTAGCACAGTGTACTTTTGCATTAAATAGGATTTACACCGAGTGGTATCCAAGTAAGGGCTACAATTTTGATATAACAAGCTCAACTAGCTACGACCAAAAGTATATTCATAATAGAAACACATTCGATTCAACCGATGCCATAGTTGAAGAATTTTTTGATAACTATGTTGCTAAAGATTTTGCTAAAGATCCATATTTTACAGAATACTGCGACGGAAAGATAGTTTCCTGCAACGGAATGAAACAATGGGGCACTTATGATAGGGCAAACGAAGGGCTTGATGCTCTTGAAATCCTTAGATTCTACTATGGAGATAATATAGAAATAAGAGAGAGTGATAATATCGCACCAATCCCAGTTTCCTATCCTGGAACAGCATTAAGAAGAGGCTCTACTGGCGATGATGTTAAAATTATTCAATCTCAATTAAATAGAATAAGCGATAACTACCCTGCTTTAAGAAAACTTACTGTCGATGGAATTTTTGGCGCTAGCGTTGAGGCTGCTGTAAAGGATTTTCAAGATGTATTTAATCTAAGCGCCGATGGAATAGTTGGCAAGGCAACTTGGTATAAAATAAGCTATATATATGTATCCGTTAAAAATCTTTCACAGCTAACGAGTGAGGGAGAATCTATTCAAGATGGAAGCTACCCAGGATACGTTGTTCAAAGAGGCGATAAGGGCACAAATGTTTTAATTATTCAATATTATATTAATTTAACTTCTATGTATGTAGGTAGCATTTACTCCCTTGATTTAGATGGTATATTTGGCGCTGGAGTGGAAGAGCAAGTTAAAAATTTCCAAAGATATTTTAATTTATCTGTAGACGGCAAGGTTGGTCAGATGACATGGGATAAGATGTTTAGTGTTTATCAAAGTATTATCGAGGGCACAACAACACCTCCTATAACTCCTCCAACAAATGATAAATATCCTGGAGTTTTAATTAGAGTTGGCTCTAGTGGCACAAATGTTGTTAAAATTCAAAATTGGATAAATGGCTTATCCGAAGTTTACACAACAATTCCATCGCTCACTGTCGATGGCAAGTTTGGAACAGCTACTCAAAATTCTGTTATCGCCTTTCAAGGCAGGTTCAACCTTGCACAAGACGGCATAGTTGGAGAAATAACATGGAATAGAATGTATGGCGAATGGCAAAATTTAATCGCCGATGGCTCTATAACTTAATATTTTATAATTCTAAATTAAATCTATCAGCTTAGCCCCTCAAGAGGCATTAAAAATCCGTCAATCGCATCAACTGCACTAACTCGTTCAAACTATGCACTTTCCCTTATTATTCACAACAGGCTAAATGATGATTGAATTCTCATCTCTCTTCACTCAATGCTGAAAGCCAAAGATTTTTTATTATCCCACTTAAACTAGGGTTTATTTTTTACTAAAGCGATAATTTAAAAGAACTCTCGCTAAATGCGAGAGTTCTCTTTTTAATTTTCTTTATTGGAAGGACAGCTTTTTTTAATAGCCGACGGACAAGAAGAACTTGAGCCACAGCCATGACAACCTCCACCATTTTTCTTTTGCTTAATCATAGTTCTAGCAGCTAATCCAACTATTAAAATTATAACGCCTAGTACTATAAAATCCATATAGCACCTCACTTTCTACACCTGCTATTTAATTAGTAAATTGCTTTTTGTGTGCCAGCTTTAGATGATTTTTCAGCTTTTTCTTTTTCAGCTTTTGCATTTCCTTGAATAAATTTAACTACAACTATTCCAATTAATACAGCAACTGCAATTGCTCCGCCAACAAATCCAGTACCAACTGAGCCTGTTTCGATTAATGTACCAACTTGGTAAACAAAGAATGCAATAACATATCCTAAACCGAATTGTAATCCGATAGCACTCCATAGCCATTTTGAGCTTTCCATTTCAGCTCTCATAGCACCGATTGCAGCAAAACAAGGAGGAGTAAATAGATTAAACATTAAGTAAGCTAAGGCTGCTGAAGAAGTTAGGTTCATAACCGCTGCAACTTCTGTAACACCGCCAACTAATTCTAAAGCATCTGTATCAATGAAATTAGTAATAGAGTAAACCACTGCTAAAGTACCAACAACGTTTTCTTTAGCTATAAAGCCTGTAACAGCTGCTGCTGCTAATTGCCATACGCCAAAGCCTAGTGGCACTAATAACACTGCAACAGGGCCCGCTACTGCTGCTAGTATGCTTGTGTTTTCTGCACCTTCAGCAACGATATTGAAGCTGAAATCATACATTTGCATAATTTGAACACCAACATTACAAAGAAGGATAATTGTTGTAGCTTTAACAACGAATTCTTTACCTCTTGAAAGCATAGAAAGAGTTGCTTTTTTAACACTTGGAAGTTTATATTCAGGAAGTTCCATAATAAAGTATGCTTCTTTGAATTTATCACCAGTGATTATTTTAATTAAGTAAGCACCAACTAAGATAACAGCAATACCTGTGAAATACATTAAAGTACTAACCCAGCCAGCACCCTCAAAGAATACGCCAGCGAATAAAGCGATAACTGGAACTTTTGCACCACAAGGCATAAAAGGAGTTAACATAGCTGTTGTTCTTCTTTGTTTTTCATCTTTAATTGTTCTAGTTGCCATAACCCCTGGAATAGCACAACCAGTACCAATAACCATAGGAATTATAGATTTACCTGAAAGACCAACGCCTTTAAAGTATCTATCCATAACAACTGCAACTCTAGCCATATAGCCACTGTCTTCTAATAGAGCTAATAGGAAAAACATAACCATAATTAATGGCAAGAAGCCTAAAACAGCACCAACACCACCAATAATACCATCTAATAGAATTGTTTGAAGAATTGGAGATGCACCCTCAACCATTCCAGCTGCACCATCATAGATAACACCTATTAATGTTTCTAGCCAGCCAGCAATCATTGGCCCTATATATGTTTGTGAAACTGTAAATACTAAATACATAACTAATGCAAATACAGGAATACCTAATATTTTATTAGCAACGATTTTATCAATAACATCTTGAGAATTTGCTTTATTAGTTTGAATTTGTCTTGTTTCAACAGATTCAACTATTGAATTAACAAAATCATATCTCTTTTTATCGCTTTCTAAAACAGCATCTTTATTTGATAAATCAACATCACCTTTATTAAATGCAGCTTTTTGAGTAGCGCCTTTAACTGAGATAACTGTTTGGATTAAATCTTTTAACCCATTATCTTTATCTTCAGCTGCAACAGTTTCAACAACTGGGCACCCTAGCTTTTCACTTAATAATTTAACATTGATAACTGTGTTTTTCTTTTTGTTTACATCACTTTTGTTTAAAGCAACTACAACTGGAATATTAAGCTCTAATAATTGAGTTGTAAAAAACAAACTTCTGCTTAAATTTGTAGCATCAACTATATTAATAATAGCTTCTGGTGCTTCATTTTTAACAAATTCACTTGTGATTGTTTCTTCACTTGTAAACGGTGACATTGAATAAGCGCCTGGTAAATCAACTGCTCTTAAACCTTCTTCTAAACTATGAAAAGAACTTTTAATGTCCCCTTCTTTTTTCTCTACTGTAACGCCAGCCCAGTTACCAACATACTCAACCTTACCTGTAATAGCATTAAATAGAGTTGTCTTACCACTATTCGGATTACCTGTTAGTGCAATTCTCATTTTCTCTCTCCTCGGTTATACATACATAAATTTTATTGTGATTAACTTTTTTGTTAAGCAAGTATTTTTTTAGTTTAGCATTTTTAAGTTTTACTAAACTACTTTTAATAATATCGAGGGGTGCTTCAATATTATTTTTACTTAATCGCTAGATTAGACTATATTTCGTTAGTTTTTTTCAACTAACTATGCTTATTTAAAAATATATGCATTCCTGCATATATTTAAAATACTTTTAGATAATAATTGCTTTAGCTAATATATTATCGATGCTGTATCTTGCATCTTTAATAGCCACAACATAATTATCAGATAACATTGAAACAACAGTTATTTTTCCACCTTCATAACATCCTAGTGTAAATAGAAAATTTTCCAAACCTTCATCATCTGTTTTTATTGCCACTATCACATATTCTTTGCCAATTTCGGCAGATCTTAAATCCATTTTGTATTATCCCTTCTAGCATCAATCCGTTATCCCAAACTAACTGATAAGCACATTCTACTACATTTATCCAATTAAGTCAACAATAATTTTCACAAAAAACGAAAACTATGTTAATTTTTATACAAATATTTATTTCGTGTAATTACTCTATATTTATGCCTATAAATTATAAGTTATGCGCAAAACCTTAAATTAGAAAAACTACTTCGGTTTCTGGAGCGCCTGATGCGATTTGAACGCACGACACATGGCGTCGGAGGCCATTGCTCTATCCAGCTGAGCTACAGGCGCTTATTATAATATTATTAATTATATATTTAATTATTTTTCAAAGCAATATCTCAGCACTTATTTTATAAAAACTAATAAAACACCGATTAAATCGGTGTTTTACTTATAATTAGCTTTCTAATTTTGCCATCTTATCTGATAATACCGCAAGTCCTGCTGCCATATTTTCATTTTGCACGATAACATCACTTGGAACATTTAAGTTAACCGAAGAAAAATTCCAAATACCTTTTATCCCAGCCGAAACTAATGTATCACACACCACTTGAGCTGTTTCCTCACTTGTTGCGATAATTCCAATTTTAATATCTGAATTAAAAACTTTATCATACAAATCATTAATATGATAAATCTCTTTTCCATTGCTTAATGTGCCAAGAATAGTTTCATTTATATCAAATCCTGAAATAATATTCAGCCCATAATTTTTAAAACCGTCATATGTCAGTAGCGTTTTTCCAAGCCCACCAACGCCTACAATAATCGCATTTTTAACATTATCATAACCTAAAAATTTTTCAATATCTGCTATTAAAACTTCGGTTTTATAGCCAACTTTCGGTTTGCCTGAAACAGATGTGCAGGATAAATCTTTTCTTACTTGAACATGATTTAGATTTAAAATTGAAGCAATTGTTGTTGCCGATATATATTTTACACCCATTTTTTTTTGCTGATATAGTAAAGATAGGTACATTGGTATTCTTAATAGTGTTTGCTTTGAAATATATTCTTTCATAAAACTCCCCCTTATAAGATATTTTTTTATCAATAAAATTATATATTTTAAATTTTAAAATGTCAACCACAATTTAGTAAAATAGCTATTAGATATATTACACACTCCTATAATAAATAAAAAACCTATATATTAACACATAGGCTTTGTATTTATATTTAATCTTGAGTTGTTTTTTCTATAATAAATTTTGGCCTTTGTTTTACTTCGCTATAAATTTTACCTATATACTCTCCAACAATTCCAAGGCAAAAAATCTGAATACCACTAGTTAAAAGCAGTATAGTTATAATACTTGCCCACCCAGCTTCTGTTTGCCCAAAAATAAGGCTGTACGCCACATATAAAAGCCCTAAAAAGCTCATAATAAGCATAAACATACCAACGCCCGTTACATATCTTAATGGCTTTGATGATAAGCTTGTTATGCCATTTAGTGCTAAATTCATCATTTTAGAAAATGGATAATGGCTTTCTCCTGCTAGTCGCTCATGTCTTTCGTAGTAAACGCTTGAAGATTTATATCCCACTAACGGAATAGTTCCTCTTAAAAACAAATTCACTTCTTTAAATTCTGAAAGGCCTTCTAAAGCTTCTTTAGATAATAATCGATAATCTGCATGATTAAAAACAACATCCGCTCCCATTAATTTCATAAATTTATAAAAGCCTTCTGCAGTGAATCTTTTAAAAAAAGTATCTGTATCTCTTTTACTGCGAACACCATAAACAACATGTGCACCATCGTTATATTCTTTTAAAAATTCATCCATTGCATTAATATCATCTTGTCCATCACAATCGATTGAAATTGTTACATCGCATCTGTCTTTAGCCCACATTAAGCCAGCTAAAAGAGCATTTTGGTGCCCTCTATTTCTACTTAATTTAAGGCCTATAAATTCTTCATTATCATCTGATAATTCCTGGATAACATTCCACGTATTATCTTTTGAGCCATCATTTACAAAAACAACTTTTGAATCTTTTGAGCATAGTTTTTTCTCAATTAAGCTATTGATTTTTTCTTTAAACATAGGAGCAGTTATAGGTAAAACTTCCTCCTCATTGTAACAAGGTATTACAATATATAGTTTTTTCATAATATTAAATTTTCCTCTCAGTTTTTTTAAAATATTATTATTTTATAGTTTTATTAATTTGGTATTTTTATTTACAATCTACTTCTCACCCTCAAAATAACTTTTAGTATATTTACTTTAATATTAAACTTATAGTATATTATAATTTAATTATTCTATTACATCTCAGTATACCAATTCCGATAGCTTATGTCAACAAATCATCTTATTTTAAAAAACTTGCAAAGGCATATATTTACTGATATACTAATAGCTACAATAACTATTTTGAGGTATGTATGGAATTTTTTAATCAACTATTAATTATCTGCCCTTTATTATTTTTAGCTGGCTTTATTGATTCAGTCGCTGGTGGTGGTGGGCTATTATCGACGCCTGCTTATTTATTAACCGGACTTCCTATTCATCAGGCAATGGGAACAAATAAAGTTTCAAGTAGCATTGGAACAACTATTGCTGCTGCAAGATATATGAAAAACAAATCTATAAATTGGAAAACTGCAATAACATCTGCAATTTTTAGTTTTTTTGGAAGCTATCTTGGAAGTCAAATCGCCTTAATTATTGATGCCAACACGCTAAAAACTGCTTTTATACTGCTACTTCCTTTTATCGCATGCTTTGTATTGTTTAAAAAAGATAAAAATATTGGCACTCAAAAAATCTTTGGTAAGAAGTTATATTTTGTATCTGCAGCAATCGGAGTTGTTGTTGGCTTATATGATGGTTTAATCGGCCCTGGAACTGGAACATTTATAATTTTTGCTTACACAAGCTTTATTGGTTTTGATTATATTACAGCAAGTGGCAATGCTAAAATTATTAATCTTTCTTCTAATCTAGCTGCTGCTGTTAGCTTTATTATAGCTGGAAAAGTCGTTATCGCTTTAGCTATTCCTGCGGCTATTGCAACCACTCTTGGAAATTATCTCGGTAGTGGTTATGCAATAAAATATGGCGATAAAGTTGTTCGTCGTATGCTTATTTTAGTTTTAATTGCCATATTTATTCAGCTGCTTTTTGATGTTTTAACTTAAGTTTAGTTATTTATTAATAGCTAATAAATATTAAAACATATTTATTACTTTTAATATTGATGATATGTATAAAAATTTAATGCTAAAAATAATTAGATAAGTTTTATAGCATAAAAAACACAAGGGAATGATAAAAATCATTCCCTTTAATTTTTATAAGCCTTTTATATATTAGTAAATATCTTAATTTTTTAAAAAACTTTATTTATAACACACTATTGATTTTTAGTATTTTACACTACTTTAACGCCTAAAGATTCTATAACCTTTAAAGCATAGTGTTGCATATTGCCATCCTTTGCAGTTTCAATTGCAGCTGTTGCCTCACTATGTAAAACTATTTTTGAATTTTTAAATTTAGTCATTGTTAAAACAATGTTAGATAAAACACAAATATTTGTAACCACTCCGCAAAATTCTATCACTTCTGGCTCTTCTAAAAATTCATTTTCAATAGTTTTTAATAAATCAAAACTTCCAAAAGTGTCTTTTTCTAATATCACAACATTCGGCGTAATATTATCCTCAAAAGCTTCTAACTGCCCGAATAATTTATGGCCATGTGTTCCTTTTTTACAATGCACAACAGGTAGGTTTTCGCCCTCTCTAGTATTTAAATAATTTTCATCATGGGTATCTTTTGTAAAAATAATTAAATCTTTTTTTGAAATAGCATTCATAACTAAAGAATAAATTTTATTTTGAATGTTTTCGCTTTGATTAAACCCTAAACTACCTGTAACAAAATCATTTTGATAATCCACAACTACTAAAACTTTTTTCATAATAATATATCCTTTCAAATTAATTTCTATTTTTTGTCATTAATATATATATTCTATCATAATATTAACTCTAAGTCATCATTATTTCATCTTTTTTTCATAATCTACACATTATTTTAGTTAACTTAACCAATACTTTTACTTAATTTTTTACACCTATTGTTGATAAATTTTGTATATAATGTTTTAAATATTAAATTTCTATGATATAATTTAATTATATCTAAAGATGACTATATCTTTAAAAACGAAAAAGGAGGTTCATTATTATGGACTACAAGCAATTGAAGTTAAAAAACATTCTTGTCGCTGGCCATGCAGGCAGTGGAAAAACGGGTTTAGTTGAGGCACTACTATACAAAACTAAAACCACCGACCGTTTAGGTAAATCTGAAGACGGAAACACTGTTTCAGATTTTGATTCAAGCGAAATCTCTCGCAAATGCTCCTTATCCGCCTCTTTAGTTCCTTATGAATATAACGACACTAAAGTGAATTTAATTGACGCCCCTGGTTTATTCGATTTTGAGCTTGGTATGTATGAGGGTATTAATGCCGCAGAAACAGCATTAATTGTTGTATCAGCAAAAGACGGTGTTGAAGTTGGCACTGAAAAAGCATACGCATTAAGTGAAAGAAAAAACAAAAGCTCAATTTTCTATGTTTCAAAAATTGATGCTGAAAATGCAGATTTCTATAAAGTATTCCAAGATTTAAAAACTCAGTTTGGACCTAAAATTTGCCCTATATTAGTTCCTGTTAGTAAAGGTAGCGAAACTATATATGTTAATCTTATGGAATTTAAAGCATATTCATATACTAATGGTATAGCACAAGAGGTTGTAATGCCTGCCACTGGTCACCGTTTAGATGGGCTTATCACTAGTATTAATGAAGCGATTGCTGAAACTGATGAAGGATTATTTGAAAAATACTTCTCAGGTGAGCAATTTACTAAAGAAGAAATCACCACCGGACTTCGTAACGGTGTTTTAAAAGGTACAATAACTCCTGTTGTGTGTGGCTCAAGCACAAAACTAGAGGGTACTGATATATTATTAGATTTAATTAATGATTTACTTCCTTCTCCAAGTGATATCGAGGGAACAAGTTTAACATTGAATTCAGCCGAAGTTACTCTTCCATTTAATGAAAATAGCCAAGTGGCAGCGCTAGTATTTAAAACTGTTGCCGATCCATTCGTTGGAAAGCTTAGCTTTGTAAAAGTATTAAGTGGTAATTTAAAAGCAGATTCAAATGTTATAAACACAACGACGCAAAATCCTGAAAAACTAGGAAAACTTTTATTTATTAGAGGCAAAAAACAAACAGATGCCCCTTGCATAAAAGCTGGAGATATCGGCGCTATAACAAAGCTTTCAGCAGCAAAAACTGGAGATATTTTATGCGATCCACAAAACAACTATATCTATCCAGATTTTTCTATTCCAAAGCCTACTATGGAGCTTGCTATAAAGCCTAAAAATAAAGGTGATGAAGCTAAAATATCTTCCGCACTACATAGAATTATGGAAGAAGATTTAACCGTTGATTATCGTCAAGATAAAGAAACAGCACAGCAATTAGTTAAAGGGCTAGGCGAAGTTCATCTTGAAGTAACTTTAGCTAAAATGAAAGATAAATTTGGTGTTGATAGCGAATTATCAGCTCCAAAAGTTGCTTATAGAGAAACAATTAAAAAAGTTGTTAAAGCTGAAGGAAAACATAAAAAACAATCAGGTGGTCATGGGCAATTCGGCCATGTTATCATCGAATTCTCACCATGCGAGGGCGATGATTTAGTGTTTGATGAAAAAGTTTTTGGTGGCTCTGTTCCTAAAAACTATTTCCCAGCAGTTGAAAAAGG